>DATEOO010000327.1:0-4095 GCA_035274085.1 Candidatus Nitrosocosmicus sp. | reverse complement strand
CGTATGCGTTGATTTTGATATCTGTATTTCAGATGGTGCATGTATTGATGCATGCCCTGTGAATGTTTATGAATGGCTTGATACACCAGGACATCCAGCTTCAGAGAGAAAACCATTTATGATTAGAGAAAAGGACTGTATCTTTTGTTTGGCATGTGAAAATGTCTGCCCTCCACAAGCAATTAAAATATTTGCAAAGTAATCGAGATTTGCGATATGTATGTAAATATATACCTGTGTAACGCCTATCTACTTTGAATCTAGGTAATTTTGTTAGGTCGAATAATTGACATTTTATAAAGACAGGTTCTCAATTAGTAAACCTCTCAGATTGGGTATTGTTGGGGGGGGACAGCTTGGAAAGATGATGGCTTTTGAGGCAAAGCGTATGTTCATGAAAGTAATAGTATTAGATCCAAGTAAGGATTGTCCTGCTTCAAGTTTAGCAGATAAACTCATCATTGGTGGTTTCTCTGACGAACAAAAAATTTATGAGTTATCAAAAGAGGTCGATATTATCACTTTTGAAATCGAGTTAGCAAATGCCACTGCCCTTGGCCATCTTGAAGAATCGGGATTCTTGGTACATCCTTCTCCAAAAACACTATTTATCATTCAAAATAAGTACCGTCAAAAAACATTTTTAAAAGAAAATATGATTGCAGTCCCTGATTTTGAACTAGTCTCTAGCGAAGAACAATTGATGCACTATTGTTATAATTCTGGTTTTCCTGTCTTATTAAAGGCATGTGAGGATTCTTACGACGGTCGGGGAAATTATTTGATCAGATCAGAAAATGATATAAGAGAAGCCCTAACCTACTTTTCAGGCCGCCAATGTATGGTAGAAAAGTTTGTGAATTTTAAAAAAGAAATATCAATCATGATAGCGAGAAATTCATCGGGGACTATTTCATACTTCCCTATATCTGAGAATATTCATGAGGATCATATTTTGAAAACTTCTATAATTCCAGCCAGAATCAGTAAAGAAATTGAAAGAAAAGCAATAGATTTGGCGATTTTGACTATGAAATCTCTAAAGGGATCAGGTATTTTTGGAATAGAAATGTTCGTCGACGAAAATGACAATGTTTTGATAAATGAAATTGCTCCAAGGCCTCATAATTCCGGTCATTACTCTATTGAAGCCTGTTCCATTTCTCAATTTGAGCAACATATTCGAGCAATACTTGATTATCCCCTTCCTCAACCAAAACTATTATCAAATGCTATAATGATCAATATCCTCGGACCGAACAAATATACCGGTCCTTACGAAATCAATGGAATTAATAAATTGTTTGCCATTCCGGGAGCAAAAGTTCATATATATGGTAAACTAGAAACAAAACCGAATAGAAAACTTGGCCATGTGACGATTGTATCAAATGATATTGACCCTCTCTTAATTATGCAGAACGTGGAGGATCTTCTCAAAGTCCAAGAACTATCATCTTAGATCTAAAAATTCAAATTCTACTACTTCGAAGATCATATATATTATTTGTCAGAATCGAGTCCAATTAATAATAATAGCAGAAGTAAACCAGGAGACCAACGGGAAAATAGTGAAATCGCGAGTTCGACAAAAAATGTCTCACCTATAGTTGGGATAATTATGGGTAGTGATTCAGATTTGCCGATAATGAAAGAAGCTGCTCGAGTACTAAACGAGTTTGAAATTTCATATGAATTAAAGATAGTCTCTGCACATAGAACTCCAGTTGAATTAGTTGAATATTCTCAATCCGCTCATTCACGCGGTATTAGGATCATAATCAGTGGGGCAGGGGGATCTGCACATCTACCAGGTATGGTTGCCTCGTTGACAGCCCTACCGGTGATTGGAGTGCCCATTTATACTTCTACAAATCCTCTTAATGGAATCGATTCGCTTTATTCTATTATCCAAATGCCCCCCGGTGTGCCAGTCGCAACAGTTACAATTAATGGAGCAAAGAATGCTGGTCTGTTGGCATGTTCAATCCTCTCTATTTCTCGCCCAGATTTACTAAAGAAACTGAATCAATTCAAGGAGAAAATGAGAGAGGAAGTTAAACTAAAGAACTCAAAATTGGAGCAACTAGGTTTAGACAAATATCTAAAGGGACTTCAAAAGGCTCAGACTAGAAGATAAATGATTATAAATGATTTTTTTTTATCATAAATGAAAGTTGGATTTAAAAGTTGCCATAATAGGTTGTGGAGCCATAGGGCGTGAAATTGCCCTCAATATTGACGCCAGGAAAATACCAAACTGTAAGTTATCTATCTTATTTGATACTGATTCTATAAAGCTAAGATCATTACATGAGGATTTACACATCAAGCCCTCAAGTATATTCGAAAACTTTGATGAACTTATTGCGTCAAATGATTATCAAGATGTCCGCCTGGTCATCGAAGCTGCGTCTATTAAAGCAGCTCATACATACGCTGCTACAATACTAAGACAAGGTAAAGACATTATGATAATGAGTATTGGTGCTTTTTCCGACCCTACATTTTATGAAACCATTCTTCAATTATTAACTGATAACGATAACAATGTTTTTCTTCCATCTGGGGCTATTGGTGGGGCCGATATTATTCGTAGCGTAAAAAACTACATAGATAAAGTTACTATAATTACCACAAAAAGTAACAAATCGCTAAAAGGTGCTCCATATTTTATCAATAAGAGTATTGACATAGATACTATCAAAGAAAAAAAAGTTATTTTTGAAGGTAATGCTATTGATGCAATCAAGGAATTTCCTTCAAATGTTAACATCTCAGCGTTAGTTAGTTTAGCTGGAATCGGATTTGAAAAAACTATGGTCCAAATAGTTGTTGACCCTCTAATAAAAAACAATCAGCATGAGATTCGGGTTGATTGGAAGTTTGGACATTTCCAAATCAACGTTGATAATATGCCAAGCCCTGACAACCCTAAAACCAGTTATTTGGCCATATTGTCAGCAATCGAGTGTCTAAGGGGTATTTGTGCAAAGAACCTAAAGATAGGCTCTTAATTCACACATTGCTAATTGCAATTATCTTGTTATTAGTAGTGTAGTATAACCTCTACTTTCCTTAACAATTTCATTTTCTAATTCTTCAACTTTAATAGTTATTGAAATTACTTCACTGGAAGGCTGGTTTGGGCTAATCACAATGAATTCATCAAGCAGGTCCGATGGGTCAAAACTAGTGTCGCTATAGTTTACCTCTATTTTGTTACTAGATGATAATAAAAAAACATTCTCTTTGTCATAGTTGCACAGTCTAACCTGTCTTTGTTGACGCGGAAAAGACCTTAAGTTAAGTTTTATGGGCTTTTTTTCATGAATTATGTACCTTTTTTGATTGCTACTAGATACATCTATCTGAAACGGATAGCCCGCAGTAGTTTCAGCCATCTTATTGATCCCATCGTTCATTATTATGTCAATCTTTTTTATGGTATTTCCAAACTCAAATATCCAATTATTTGTTTTTCTTACGATATCATCGATTTCGTTATTCCTTTGATCCTGTTCATCCTTTGACAGCTGATATCTTTCTACCCAATCCTTGTAATCTTTACTTATATCTTGTATAAATCCAGTGCATGTATTCTGGTAATCTTCTATACTAGTGGCTCGTTCTGAATCTGTGTCGGACGCAAACATAGTAAGGTATAGTCTAGTCAATTAACTTATTTATTAAACTTTAATTTCAACATACTTGTGGATGAATTTACTAACCTTTTGCTTGAATTAAAGAATAATATCAACGCTAACATGGGTTTTTTTCAAAAAAATGTTATTCAGAACCCTACCCTTGCATACTATAAGTTAAACGAATTATCAAAATTCGTCGGGTTAAGACATGGACTAGTCATGGAAATTCATTTTCCAGATCGTAGGAAAATAGGTGACTTTCAAAGTTATGGGACTGAAAATATGAGTTTCATATTTGATAAATTTAGAAAAACTTTTCCTATTGGGCGAGATCAGATAAAACTTCAGGCGACTAAGGAATTAGCAGGGAATATCCAAATAATTGATGCTTATATGTATGAGGGAAAAGAAGGACTGAAAATAAATTTTAAAAATTCCGAATCAAATA
>DATEOO010000326.1:0-3298 GCA_035274085.1 Candidatus Nitrosocosmicus sp. | reverse complement strand
CAACTACTCCTATGAAGCTAGCTGATGCATAAAGTTCTCTAACAAGAACTAAAGGAATTTCATTTACTAGCACATCTCTTAGGATGCCGCCTCCTGTAGCTGTTATCAAACCGCCAATGGATATTAGAAGCAAGTTTGGACCAAAGATAGAATAAGCAATACTTGCTCCAATTACTGTGAAAACCCCCAATCCAATCGCATCACATTTTAGAAAAATATTCCAATGTTTTTTTAATCTAGGATATAAGAAAAAAATGGTAAAGCCTGTAATAGTGGTTAAAACTAGGTACATCGGGTCAGATAAAGCAGCGGGAGGATATTCTCCAAAAATAACATCTCGTATCAATCCGCCTGCAAGTCCAGTAACACTAGAAAGAATTACTACTCCTACGATGTCAGCTTTTTGTTCAATTGCTTTGAATGCTCCTGTAATTGCAAATGCTACTGTGCCAAAATAATCAAGAAAAAGCATTATTTGTGGATAATAAAAAAAGAAAAATTGCAGGTCAATCATCCATTAATAGTGTAACTAAAATGATATATTTGAGATTGCATTAATCAGTCAAGTGAATTTACACTTCCTAACAAAAATAATGCTCCAATAACCGATTCGCAGGATAAGGTTTTGGATGACTGTAGTAGAGAATACTGCGGTTGATTCTCCCTTAGCTCAAGTTTGGGCACAGCTACTAAAATAAAAAACATAGTATTTGATTATGCCAGGAAAATGTGATTGGCTTCTTAGATCTAATGATACCAACAAGGATGGGAGATGATACCATTGAAATTGAATAAATTCATAAAAATAGCTAGTCCAAAGCTTTAATATTAGTAAAAATTTAGAAAAATTAAAATGGATTTGGAAAGGTAGGCAAATAGATACCAACTATTGATACTACGATCCAGATAACTACGGCAATCAAAATAGCCTTGAGCCATCCTGTGCTATAGAGCCACTTGAGTGATATTAACCATATAATACCTCCTATAGCTGCTGCAAAAAAGCCATTTCCAAAAATAAAAGTTACAATTCCGAACATTATTGAGCCTAAAAGAGCAGCAAAGAATGCAGTTTTAAAGCCCTCCTTTTCGCCCAGCAACTTTGTAACTATATAAATTAGAAAGGTGGATATCGCTAAACCTATTAAGAAATTTAGAATTCCCAATTATTACTTTTATTGGGACTTACGAATATTAAATTTATCTACTTTTGAAGGTTTTCGACTAAGAAATAGATTCATTCAAGTATTCCATAAAATGAAGGTGAACGTAATCAGGGATAAGTGAAATCTACCTTTTATTAGGAATCTTTGATGTCGATGAAATGAGAATCTTTAAGAATCCGGCTCATATACGTGATTTATATATTTTAGTAAGGTTAGTTAGGTATGTCTGAAAAAGTCTCTAAAATTCTTATTCTTTTTTATTCAAGATACGGAAACACTGCTAAAATGGCCGAGGAAATTGCGTATGGTGCAAAAGAAGTCCCAAATACAAGTATAACGCTTCGGAGAATTGCAGATGATGTTCCTGCAGAAGTAATTTCAGAAAATCCCGAGTGGTCAAAAACTGTTGAGGACTTAAATAATAGGTATGCAACCAGCGAGATTGAAGTTTTAGTCGGGGAAATGCCCAACTATGATGCGATTATTTTTGGATCACCAACTAGGTTTGGCAATATGGCTGCACCAATGAAAGCTCTCTGGGATCGAACTAGTGGTTTGTGGTTAAACGGATCACTTATTGACAAGCTAGGTGCGGTTTTTACTGGAGCTGCTTCCGTTCATGGCGGTCAAGAAACAACTGCTATTTCAATGATGTTTCCTATGCTCCATCACGGAATGATAATTTTAGGTGTACCCTATGCAGTTCCTGAATTAACTCAGAGTGGAAGTCCCTATGGCCCTAGTAGAATAGTAGGACCCATGTCAAACCAAGTAATCACTGAGGCAGATACAAAGGTGGCACGTGCACTGGGAAAAAGAGTCTCAGAGTTGTCACACAAACTATCTTAGAAAACAAAGTATTAGAAAACAATACGAATACAGGTGACTCACTTAATATCTAATCATAACGCAAACATGTTACCTTTACCTTTAATTGATTCATACAAATACT
The DNA here is from genome assembly GCA_035274085.1 of Candidatus Nitrosocosmicus sp. Taxonomy (GTDB): domain Archaea; phylum Thermoproteota; class Nitrososphaeria; order Nitrososphaerales; family Nitrososphaeraceae; genus Nitrosocosmicus. The sequence continues at coordinate 1,180 of DATEOO010000326.1, read as the reverse complement.
TTGAAATGATGATAGGCATGCAGACCTCAGGTTAGTAATTAATGATAATCGCAACAGTAAATAAATTTCCAAATTCATAAAAAAATTGAATATGTCAAGCCAGGTATAGAATTACTAGAAAGTACTTGTTGATACCCCGTATCTCCAATTTCTGGCGTTCATCTTGTTTATGAAATCTAAAATTACCCTTTCGAGAATATCTATTATCTCCTGTCCCTTTTGTATTGATGCCTTTTTGGGAGCACCGGTTGCTCCGGTTCTAGTCAGCTCACTAAATTTCCAGTAAAGTCGAATATCATCTCCAGGTAGGTTTGGAATTATCTGGTCTGGAGCAGAGTTTAAGTCGACTAAATCAGGTCTTGTGGCCATCATAGCAGATGTTTCTGCTTCTCCACCGTGACCTAACCCCTTCCATACATTGAAGATGTTTGTATTTTTTTGTCCAACCAGTACCCACCATGATTCAAGACAAGCAATAACCATATCTGGATACTTGTCTTTAAGATTTCGAGAAGCTACCTCTATTGGAGCAATATTACCGTCATGGCCATTTATAACAAGTACTTTTTTAATTTCATTTTTTGCCAAACTATCTAGCAAGTCTTCGATTACAGCAATCATTGTAGAAAATTTGAGACTCATGGTCATTTGAAAATCATTGTGATGGATGCTGACCCCATAGGGCACGACAGGTAAAATGAAATAGTTATTTTCTGAAGAAGGATTATTGTTGACAATTTTTTCTAAAATGATTTTCGCAAGCTTCATTGGAAATATAAAGTCAGAACCGAAAGGTAGATGACTTCCATGGTTTTCACACGAACCAAGAATAATGAAAGCTATCGAATTCTTGTTGATTACTTTCTTTACTTGACTTGCATTCATTTCTTCTAAAAGTAATTTTTTATCCATAGGCTCAATCACCTTCTAATTGAATTAACTATACTTAAATTTTCATTTTCAATTATTGTCAGGGTAAATTTTAACTACAAGAATCAATTATTTGATAATCTTGTTGTATGTCATATTACATCTTAGATGTTTAGATACAGCTAATTAATATATGAATACAAAGCTAACAAAGCAGACTCTCTTTAATAATATAATCAAAAGCAAATTAAAAAAATTAATCATGAATTTATGAATCTTTTTAGTAATGGAATTAATGCTCTCCTAGTAC
>DATEOO010000325.1:0-4518 GCA_035274085.1 Candidatus Nitrosocosmicus sp. | reverse complement strand
TTTCAGTAAAGTGAGGTATTATAACGTAGTGTGTGTATCCTGTTTTTTGCTGGCTCAGTAACTTCTTAAATATGCCATAATCATTGTTATAAATATAAAAATCAATAGCCGCTTTTTCACCTAGAGTCTCTACAAACGAATCATATATAATCTTTTTGTGAGCACTCAATTTATTAAACATTAAAAAAATTTTCAAATCTTGGGACACGTCAGTATTTGCTATGAAATAACCTTTACCATGAAATGCTTCCAAAATACCCATTTTTCGTAATTTGTTATACCCTTTTTCAATAGTAACTTTTGATATTTCGTAATGAAAACTCAGTTCATTAATCGACGGTAATGGATCTCCTTTTACAAGAATCCCGTGCTTTATTGCATTTAAAACCGAATTAACCAACTGCTGATACTTTGGAGTAGCTGAAAATTCATCTATACGAAGACTTTCTATGTTTATAAGTTTTTTCGTCATGACATTATTATTATAAACTTTATTTGATTTCCTATTTAAACCATTTTCACTAATCAATAGACTATAATCTCGATCTCATCTTTATGGTATTCCATTTATTTAGCTAATAAGACCTATGAAAATGAGACCATACACAACTATTTTACAAAGAATTGCGCTCTATATACTTAAATTCATTTTTTACTATTTGTTTCCTTTTTGACAATATCAAATCAGCAGCTAAGTATCCCATTGCCTTGAAATCAGTACTAATTACAGTAATATCCAATAATGATTTCAATGGAGTATCATTATAAGATATTACCCCAATATCCTTTCCTAATATCAAGCTTCTTGCTTTTACCTGTTGCACTAGATTAACTAAATCTGATTCTTGAATTGTGATATACACATCTTTTGACTCTAACTCAAGATCTTTATATATCTCATTGATTATTTCACAATTAAAATTATACTCAAAACAAAATGTTTTAAATCCATCAACTATTAGTTCGGGATAGGGAAACACCGCATTGTTTGGAAAAACTAAGATGATTTTTTCATAATTTTTCAACTTTTTTAAAGCTTGCTCCAATGCTTTAAAAATATCCATTTCAAAATCCTGATATACACCACCATAAATACCAGCTAGATCCTTACTTATATTATCTAATAAAATAAGTTTGTCTTTAGGAATACTTTTTATTGCTAAAAATGCCCTATCAGTATAACTAACATGCTTATTATTCTTGATTTTAAAATGAGGCATGATCACATAGAAATCAAATAAACCTATATTCTTTTTTAAAGTACTTTCAAATAAATCTTCATCGCAGTAATACAGAGCCATTGAAACATTTCCTAGTGATCCCATTGTCTCAACAAACGAATTATAAATTTCCATTTTATAGGAGCTAGACTTGTTGATTAAGAAAAAAATATTAAGCTTACTAGTTGACGAATATTCCGTAGTAAAATATCCAACTCCTTTGACGGAATGAATTATATTTATATTTTTTAAATATTTATATGCTTTTTCAATTGTATCACGAGACAAAGAAGCACTATGACTTAATTCGTTAATCGAAGGTATTTTTTCGCCACCCTTAATGTTTCCAGAATTTATATCCTTTATAATACTATTTACTACTTGAATATATTTAGGAATACTAGAGCCTAAATTTACGCTAACAGTCAACTTTTTTTCAATATGAATAATATCTGTCATAATAATTACAATTAGACTTTATTTTAAAACTACTTTTAATCCTCCAACAGGTACTGCCAAATTTTCATTTGGTATCTTTACTCTTTCAAAAGAAATTAATGAAGCTTTTTATAAACTCATTTCTGGAATTTCCCCTTCAATAATTAAGGTACCCTCGGTTGACCTTTTAATTAATTCAACACTAACTCCTGGAGCTCTCTCCAATAATTTGAAGCCACCATTTGGTAATACTTCAATAACTGCCAATTCGGTAACAATTTTCTTGACACAATTAATACCAGTAATAGGCAATGAGCATTTTTTCAGCAATTTTGACTTCCCATCTTTGCTAACATGTTGCATAGCCACAATAATGTTTTTGGCGGAAGCAACTAAATCCATAGCCCCACCCATCCCTTTGACCATTTTCCCTGGAATTTTCCAATTGGCTATATCTCCATTTTCAGAAACTTCCATGGCTCCAAGAATAGTCAAATCGACATGTTCACCACGAATCATTGCAAAACTTTCTGCTGAACTAAATAAGGAAGAATCAGTTTGCAACGTAACAGTTTGTTTTCCTGCATTTATTAAATCAGGGTCAATATTTTCTTCAATTGGAAAAGGTCCAATTCCCAATAATCCGTTTTCTGATTGCAAAACAACATTGACATTTTCAGGGATATAATTAGCAACCAAAGTTGGAATTCCAATTCCTAAATTCACATAATAACCGTCCACTAGTTCCTGCGCGATACGCTTTGCAATTTGATTTTTATCCAAGCCTAATCCTAATTTAGGAGCTGAATCTTTAAGTTCTAAAAGCGTTGAAACAGGTTTTGTTATCGTTCTTTGTTCAATTCTCTTTTCATAATTTTTTCCTTCAAAAATGCGTTGAACATAAATCCCAGGAACATGAATTTCATTTGGATCAAGACTGCCTACCTGAACTAATTCTTCCACCTCGGCAATAGTAATTTTCCCTGCTGCTGCCATCATCGGATTAAAATTTCGAGCTGTTCCTTTAAAAATCAAATTACCTGCAGTGTCACCTTTCCATGCTTTTATGATAGAAAAGTCAGCTTTTAGCCAGGATTCCATAAGGTATTTTTTTTCTTCAAATTCTCTGACTTCTTTACCATCACCTACTTCTGTGCCTACGCCCGCAGGTGTGAAAAAAGCTGGGATTCCAGCGCCACCTGCACGAATTCGTTCTGCCAGAGTTCCTTGCGGAATTAATTCAACTTCTAATTCTCCCGACAGTAGTTGCCTTTCAAACTCCTTATTTTCACCAACGTAGGAAGAAATCATTTTTTTTACTTGTCTTGTCTTAAGCATTAAGCCGATTCCAAAATCATCAACACCGGCATTATTAGAAATGCAGGTTAGATCTTTAACTCCTTTTTCAATTAATGCATCAATCGTATTTTCCGGAATACCGCATAATCCAAACCCTCCCAACATTAAGACTGATCCATTACCAATATCTTGAACAGCCTCTTTGGCATCTTGAACTCTCTTATCCATGATTTAAATTTTCAATTATTATTGCACTGGCTCCACCGCCACCATTACATATAGTAGCCAATCCATATTTTGCCTTTTTTGTTTGTAATATATTTAGTAAAGTCACTATAATCCTACTTCCAGAACTACCTAAAGGATGCCCTAAAGCAACTGCACCTCCAAATACATTTACTTTTTGCGGTTCAACTTTCAACAGTTTCATAAAAGCCATTGGCACTACCGAAAAAGCCTCATTTACTTCAAAAAAATCAATATCAGAAATTACCAAATTAGCTTTTTGAAGTACTTTTTGGGTAGCTAACACTGGAGTTGTTGTGAAAAAAGTGGGATCTTGTTCAGCTTCTGCATAGGCAACAATTCTAGCTAATGGTTTTAGATTATTAGCTTTGACAAATTTTTCGCCCGCTAAAACAAGAGCGCTTGCACCATCATTCATCGGGCTGGCATTAGCTGCAGTTACTGTTCCATCTAATGAAAAAGCTGGTTTTAACTGTCTCATTTTTTCAAAATTGGCCTTAGAATATGTTTCGTCCTCTTTAACTACAATAGGATTTCCTTTTCGCTGTGGGACGCTCACTACTGTAACTTCATCTGTAAAGGAATCACTCTTCCATGCTTCAGTACTTTTTCGATAAGACTGTTCTGCAAAATCATCTTGATCTTCCCGAGATAAATTGTATTTTTCGGCTGTCTTATCTCCTGAGACTCCCATAGAAGTTTTATTATAAGCGTCTGTCAATCCATCCAAAGCAAGACCATCAATAACTGAACTGTTCCCATATCCCAATCCAAAACGACCATTTGGAATATAATGTGGAACCTGACTCATATTTTCCATCCCTCCGGCAATACCAACTTCACAATTACCAAGCATAATGTCATTATATAACATACTAGTTGCTTTCATACCCGATGCGCAAACCTTATTGACTGTAGTAGCACAAACACTTTCAGGCAAACCCGCCCCCATAGAAGCCTGCCTTGCAGGCGCTTGACCCAAATTTGCGGAAAGCACATTTCCCATTACTACAGTTTCAATATATTCAGGAGCAATCTTTGCTTTTAACAAAGCTCCTTTGATAGCAATTGCACCTAATTCTATTGCAGAAATCGTGGATAAATTACCTCCATAAGATCCAATTGGTGTTCGGGAACCAGCAAGGATATACACTGAATTTTTCATTTTTTATATTTATTTTAAATAATTTGAAAGGTCTTTGTCATTACTTATTTTCAATATGAGTAATTTATTATAATTAAAAATCTGGTCTTGATCGAATATGCCTCAAGCACTCCTAATACAGTGATAAATAGAAAATGAAATATTAAGTTT
>DATEOO010000324.1:0-2305 GCA_035274085.1 Candidatus Nitrosocosmicus sp. | reverse complement strand
AAGCCAATAAAAGTCGCAAATATCAGATCAAATAGAAAGGATCCTGGTTTGAAGCATCAGCACGTATTAACAATTCAGCTACTTTCGAGAATATTTAACATACATACCGAAAATGTAAGTTTGGGTTCGGAATGGATCAGGTTTGAAGCATCTAAAGATAGTAGATTCAATGAATATGATGGAGCCGCAAATGATGCCATTATTGCAGACATTGGAACTGCAGGTAGTATACCACTACTATTACAGACATTAATTCCAACAATAGCAATTTCTCAAAAGGATCTTATAATTAGATTATCAGGCGGAACGGATGTGAAATTTAGCCCAACCATAGATTACATACAATATGTATTAAGAGACGCATATTCCAAAATTGGAATCGAATTTGACATCAATGTCCTAAAAAGAGGATTCTACCCCAGAGGACAAGGACTAGTCGAAATCAAAATAAGAAAAGCCACTGATCTTCATCCGATAGAGTTTTGTAATTTTAAAGAAGTTGAACCGAACATAATAAGCATTGCAGCAAGGCTGCCTAAACACATTCCAGAGAGACAAATTGGAAGTGCAATAGCAACATTGGAAAAAAAAGGTATAAGATACTCTAAACATAAATCTGTCTTAGAAAATTCAGCGAGTCCCGGATCTTCGATTCTAATATACACTACTTCAGAATCAGGTATGTATTTGGGGGCTGATTCTATCGGTGAAAAGGGCGTCAAAGCAGAATTAATAGGAAATAGAGCTGCAAAGAAATTCGTAGATGATTATGAATTTCGAGCATGTATTGATCAACATTTAGCAGATATGCTAGTCTTGCCATTAAGCTTTGTTAATGGGAAATCCAGGTACAAAATATCAAAAATAACGTCGCATTTATTGACAAACTTGGAGGTGATTAGAATGCTCAATTCTATAAAATATCATTTTGATAAAATCTCTGAAAACGAATTCATACTATCCATAGAAGGTAATCCAATTATTTAAAAAATTTTTTTGTTTCTCCCAAAGTTAACATATCAGCTGGATTTATTTTAATCACCATTGGCAAATTTGAAACGGCCTTTCCGATTGCCAAACAGTTTCTATGTGAAAGTGTCTTGACCAACGACTTGATAGTCGAGGAGTCTACTAACGACACCTTTGAAATTTTTTCTAGATCAGAATCGTTTGTAAAATTGAATAAGAAAATATTATCAACCTGTCTATATATAGTATCATTTATAGCATCTGGTTGATTTGTAATAAATGTAGAATAAATTCCAAAATGTCTCATTCTAGTTATTAGATCTTCCCAATATGTATCACGAATATACAGTTGAGCTTCTTCAGCAAATATGAAAATTGGTGGAATTAGGGACTTTTCTAACAATTCAATCAATTTATTCATCACCAGCTCAACAATCATGCGTCTCACTACAGGAGAAATCCTGCTCATATTGACTATCATGGCAGCTCCCTTTGGTTTTGTTTTTATTACATCTTCAAATTGAAATCCTCTGTCGTTAACATTATTTGACGAAAATAGTCGAGAGGAATTAATCATGTGGAATCGGGATAATAGTGCATCCCTTACCAATTCATTAATAGTCCAAGTTCCAAAAGATTTACCAAGCTCAGATAGACTCAGTATATTTTTGTTTTCTAGTGAATCCCATATCCGAAAAAATTCTCTAAGTGAAGCAGAAGGCATATCTAACGCATTTTTTAACATATTAGAAATAGAAGGCTTTCCAAAATATGTTAAATTGAATTTCAATTCTCTTCCAGGATTTAACAAAAGAAGTTTATCACTGATAGATGAAGGCATCCCGTCAACATTACAGGACAACCCACTATACTCATTATTTAAATCAAATACTATTACATAAGCCCCATATTGTATGAGAGAGTTGATCAATATTTTTGAAAGATGAGATTTACCGGTTTCCTTCTTGCCTGTGATTATATTTAGCTTACCATCTAGATCTTCAGCAAAAATTTCAAAGTTTTGATTATCAGATCCACATTTACCTAAGGATATTGGATATTGCATGTTTTTCTTTAATAAATCCTTTATATCGTTTAGACCAATTTTGACGATGTTGGAGTTTACTCTTGATGGTACCCAATCGACATCAGTTGTTATTTGATTTTCGTTATCAATAGAAGCCCTTATTTTAGTCTTAAAGATCCTAACATCCCGTATTGTTTGAGATAGATTGGTAATCTCCAAGGGATCAAAAATATTTTCGGTACTAAATTTTGAAATCACCTCATCCTTTATTATCTCCTCTACAAGTGAAGACGATGAAAAATACTCTTC
>DATEOO010000323.1:0-7050 GCA_035274085.1 Candidatus Nitrosocosmicus sp. | reverse complement strand
AGAGCTTTACCTCTATTGTAAGTCAAACAGCATTAGCTTTGCAGAGTTGCGTGAATCACTTAACACAAAATGGAATGTAGAAGTACTAGAACCAAGAGATGGAATAGGAGGTCATTGTCTTCCCAAAGATACAAAGATGTTTATTAATTCATCTAAAACAATAAGAAGCAAGATACTTCAAGCAGCCATGGAAATTGATGAGGAATATAGAGATTATTTTCACAATGCTAAGGAACTTAATAAGTCCAGTGAAGAAAATGACTGTGAAATCATCAAAGCCCTACGATGAAATAACCCATGTCAAATGATGTCAAAAGCGAAAATATTTTAGTTTTCGGAGCTCATCCTGATGATTTGGAAATAGGTATGGGAGGAACCATAGCAAAGCTCTCTAGACTTGGCTATAATGTGAAATTAGTAATCGCAACTCTTCCTAATTTTACTCAGAGTGATAAAAAGGATGAGAGAAGAATGGAGGCGATTAGATCATCAAAAGTGATGGGATGTCCAGAGCCAGATTTTCTAGATCTCCCTCCAGAGGAAATGACTCATAGTAGAAAACTAATTGGACTAATGGACAAGTATATGGTTGATTATAAACCAATAGCAGTCTTTACTCAGTGGATAGGAGATTCACATCAAGATCATCAAGCGCTTACGAAATCTGTTATTTCCGGTAGCAGAGATACTACTGACTTATATATGTATGAAACAACTATTCCAGGTGGCATCACAGAACAAGCGTTTCGACCACAATTATTCATAGATATAACTGACTATATGGAACCAAAAAAATCAGCTTTAGAATGTTTTGAATCCCAACAGCTAAGATGTGGTCCCATTTGGATAGGTGCAATTGAAGGTCGAGCTGCGTTCAGAGGTTACCAATTGAATTGCAAATACGCTGAGGCATTTGAAGTTATTAGAATTTCAAAGTGGTAGGTAACTTTCATAATTCCCGATTTTTAGTAATGCTGTTAAAAATAGTCTATAATTGAAGAGGTCAATCTCTTGACAGATCTCTTTTGGATCTTGACTTTTTCATATTTTTCCATATCGATGTAAGATTCATTCCAATATCTAAAACAGACAAGTGATTGATAATCCTTGATTCTTATATCTTCGTTAAACAGTACGTTTCTGACCATAATGTCAGGTTCATTAACACCTGCAACTGTTCTCAGAGGACCAGATGCCGAAAACCGAGGATTTATTTCTATAATCTTAACCTGGTTATTATCCACATCGATTCGAGATTGAATATTAATTGGGCCAAAAGTTTTTAATTTCCTGGCTATTTGATTACATATTTTCGTAATTTTGGGATATTTGTCTACAAATGCCTTATATGTTTGACCATGTTTTAGAACCTTCTTGAGCGTAATTGTTGACATGATCTGATTATTGTCCTTACTCAAAGTCAGCCCGGTCGTATACTCATTGGCATCACCTTTGAGGTATTTTTGGATCATAGGTTTCCAGCCTGTCTGATTTATTACTTTGATAGCGAATTCCAAATCCTCACGAGAATTGACAATATGAAAAAGCTTCGAGCCAAATCCTTCTCGAGGTTTTACTATTAGCGGGAATTTGTAATCCTTTAAAAAGCTGTCAAGTTCATGGTAAAGACAGCTTGGAATGGAATGTAAGTTATTTTTTTTTAGATATTCATTTGTCGTGTATTTATCCCGGCACAATTCTACCACTTGTGGGTCGCTCGTAATCACTATAGCACCTGTCCTATTCTCTATGAAATCTTTATTTTTACATAATATAGGCAGCTCCACATCTGATCCTATAAACAAAATTTGAACTTTGTTTCTATTACATAGTTCTACAACGGATTTTAGATAATCTTTGGCAGTTGGCCTTGGGATAATGGAGAATTTATGTGCCCTATATAAACCGGCAGCTTCATAATTGATATCCGTCGCTAAGATTTTGTATTGATGCCTGTTAGACCTTGAATATTTGTTGTGATGTTTTAATGATTTAATGATGCCTTGGGCTACGATCCCACCAGCTGAGGTAACCGCAACGTTAACGCTTTTCATTTAAGTTAAATTTTTAGTTGATTAGTCAGTTTAGTTCCACTTGTTTTGTTAAGTCGTTATTTTCTACTAATTTGCGAGACCACTTTTGCTCTATTTGTCCAATTCCAAGGTTTACAGCATAATCGATAATACAAGATTTCAATTTCAACGCATTTTTAGATTTTTGGACATTCTTTATGATATCCTTAATTTTTCTTTGTTCTTGCTTATAGTAAAACAAATCACTTAACAGGGTTTGTAATTGATCTTTGTTTCTATAAATTTCATTCCGCCTTAATATAAGAGGTTCAATCTTTTTTCTCAGTTCATCATTCTTTTGATTAATTTCAATAAAGAATTCTGATATGTTAGAAATTCCATTTTCCTCTAAATATCTTGATGCTTCTCTTTGGGCAATTCCTGTGAAAACATCGTTTGCTGCCCACAGCATCATGGGGGGCAATTTAATTTGCAACTCATCAAACACTTTTTTTCCTACGATCGTATATCCTAGACTTCCACCAGTACCTGAAATGTATCCAGAAATCGCCAATTCTCTGGATAGCAAAAGTAAAATTGGGATCGCTCGTGGCGAAACCATATCAATCTGGGCCTCAGGTATTGATACTTTTCCATTACTGCCAACTGATAATGATAAGTTTTTCTTGCAAGACATGCATTTACCTATTAATACAATTTCTCCATTCTCATTCTTGGTTATTTTAGAGGAAGCCTTGCTGCCGCATTCACAGTGTAACCACAATGGAGAATGCCTATTAAGGTTCGCGCTTACTCCTGTATATATACCCTGTTCTCTGAAATAGGTTTCAGATTTTTCCAAGGAATTTAGGTACCTTTCATTTTCAGATAAAAGGAAGTTATACCCCCTTTGGAATACTCGGGATAAATCTGACAAATTCACAAATAATGTTTTATAATTCCAAACGTTGTTAACAATCTTTGACATAATAATTGAATTGAATTCGGCATAATTATCAGCTAGTAAAAACGCCTTTTCAACTATACTCCAGAACCCTTGAAATTTGTAGTACAGATCTTTCAGTTCTGTCTTTGATAAATCCTTGTTGTTTTTTATCCAATTGTAAATTTGATTTTCCCAATAGTTAATCAAAGACCGAGTTGGAGACTCAGTCATGCTTGAAATCCTCCACCGGTTTGAATCATTTATCGGATATCTTAAATCAAGCACCCCAGTGGAATTTCTTATACTAGGTAATTTTGCAATATGCATCCATTTATCATCCATAAAGTCATGATCGACTATCAAAAACAAGGGAACAGTAGAATAACTATTCCTTTTCGAATGCTTAGCAAGACACTCTAATAATACTATTTTTTTAAAAACCCCACTAAAGGCGAACAAATTGGGTTGATGGATCCCAACGATGATTTTTAATCTTTCATTTGATAGAGAATTTATTTGTGCTCTTGTATTTTCGTTCAGGGTACCTGCCTTTGCATGAAAATTAGTTATAACTTTTTGAAGAAGTTCACGATTATAGCCAATAAACTCATTTGTCTCAGGCATCGGATTGTTGCTCAAAATATCCACTGCTTCATCGAATTTTGACGGAATTGACTGTACAAATCTGCTAATATCTGAATTTGAAGAATTCAGGTATCTGGAGAATATTGCACTTAGTTTACTGTCACCGTCAATAGTGGCTACCGTATTACTTCCCAAACCTTTTAATCACTAATATCTATTTAAGTTTCTTTTTAACTATATCTTATTTCTTTTCTATAACATTTATCAAATCCTTTATTCTACTAAAATTCCCTATATCTTTGATAGCGTGAGCATCACTGCCAAGATGGAACTTTACTCCACATTTTTTAAAAATTTTCAAAAATTCCTTGGGAGGGCGTATATATTTTGAATTTATTTCTATCTTCTTTCCGTTAGCAACAATCAAATCTCCTATATTTTTTAATTCGCTCTCACCTATGCTAAAATCAATCTCTGGAGCAAGATGTCCAATGACATCAACATTAGGGTTTCTAATGGCTTTAATCAAACCCTCATACCATACTTCCTTATTATATTTAGTGTGAAAACTAGCTATAATAAAGTAATCTTTATTTAAGAACTCACTAGGGCAATCAATATCTCCATCCACTAAAATCTTGGCCTCAAATCCTTTAAGGATTTTGAGTCTAGTCTTGGGGATATAGTGATTAATTTCATTGATATAATCTTTGGTCCATTCAGAATTTTTTCGTACATGCTCTGTAATAGCTATCCTTTCTAAGCCTAGGGATTCTGATTTGGCTATAATGTTAGGTATTGTTAAATCCTTTGAAGAATGGTCATTATAGTTGCAATGAATGTGCAAATCTTCCTTTACATTTAGAATCATAATTTTATCTGAAAAAGTTATGCAAATATGTTTTATAATTATTCTTAATTAAAACATTCAAAAATATTTATATCATTAACAAATTTAACAGTATTAAAAACGGATGCCGATTGCGTAGAAAAATATCCACCGTATTGATTCCCGGTGCCTCTGCACCTGCTGGGATAAATACAATAAAATCGTTGAGATTAGCTGATTTTAAGGGTAAGATATTATCTACAGATTCTAACAGTTTATCAGCAGGGTTTTATTTATCTGACTACTACGAGGTGATACCCGAAGCCGAAGCTGACGATTATTTGGAAGTATTGCTTAACGTAGTAGACAAATATAATATAGAAATTTTAATGCCTTCATCAGGTTATGATATTTTTCCGTTCAGTGAGTTCAAATCCAAATTGAAAAAGCATGGGGTGATTCCTGTTGTGAGTGACAGAAAAATCTTAGAGATTTGTAGGGACAAATTATCTACATATAATCATTTAAACAAGATTTTTAATCTGCCTTTTACAACCCTAAATCCTGATGAAGTTGTTAATTATCCCATTATTGCAAAACCTCGTTTTGGGAAAGGAAGTAGAGATATAATTCAAGTAAACGATGAACAAGAAAAGAAATATATTTGTTCAAAGTTCCCTAATATGATCTATCAGGAATTTTTACCAGGAGACGAATATACAATCGATGTCATGAGTGACCTGGAAGGCAATCCGATCGTCTCTGTTCCACGTGTAAGATTGCAAACAAAAAGTGGTATTTCTACCAAGGGCAAAATTATTTTGGATGAAGGATTGATTGAGGAATCCATGAAAATTGTGAAGAAACTTAAAATAATTGGTCCCTCATGCATTCAAATGAAAAAGGACCACTTAGATCAGTTCAAATTAGTAGAAATCAATCCCCGACTAGGAGGCGGCACGATCTTTACAACATTGGCCGGTGCTAACTTCCCTAAAATGGTTATAGATCTGGTCGAAGGTAAAAAAATAGACCCACCAAAGATATCGGAAATTACTGTGCTTCGATACTTTGAAGAAATTGTATTGGATGAACGAAACAAGGTTAGTTACAGCGGAAAAGACCTTCTAGAGAGTAATGCATGTCGAATATGAGCAGAATTTGTATTGGATGAACGAAAGAATTTGTATTGGATGAACGAAACAAGGTTAGTTGTGTAGTTATTAACGCTTCAATTACAGCGGAAAAGACCTTCGAGAGAGTAATGCATGTCGTACATGATTTTTTCTATTGATTCTGTTGAATTTTGCATTGTGTCAATCTGAAAGTATTGGCCAGTAGCTTGTAGTATCTGGCAGGGCCATAACCCGGTCAAATTCATCAGTATAACACAAAAACCTATTGTCATTGCTAGGGCTACTATAACCACGTCAGCATATTTAATTTCAATTTTTGAGTTCATATTTATTCCCCACTTATTTAGTTAACTTGAAAATTTTATTTTGCACCGCTTATCTCCAACCCGTTTTCTTTATGGTAATTGCAGCGTATATTAACAGCCATGTATAAACATAGGTCGATAGAAGCTGAAAGAAGGGTCTGTAAACCCAATTCTTATCACCTGGATTTCGTAGTCTAAAATCAACACCATAAATCATACCAGTAAATAATACTCCTGCAAACCAAACGATAGGAGTGATATAATCACCGGACAGCGGCATAAATATTACGGTAGTCGCCACAATATAAGGCCTGATAAATTTCATTGAGGTCTGCAAATAATATAACAGTGCGACATAAAATGGCCTCTTCCAAAAAATTCCTCCAGCTGCAAATAAACTTCTAATAAAACTCTTCCTCCATCTTACTTGTTGTTTTATTAAGGAATCAAGCGTGGGTGGGACTCCGATATTTACTCTTATTCTTTGTGAATACAAAACTTTCCAATGTCCATTGATCTCTTGGTTATACTTGTCGTTACCATTCTCGTTTGCCAGCATCGTTTCTGACATCGACCTCTTTGCCGTACCTTCGTTATTAAGGATTGGAATCGAGGCATATTGTTGGCTAGTAGATTTGTTAGAAATCTCCGGAGGGCGAGTGGACAAAACATAAGCAGTCATTCTCCTATCAGTTGCAAACTTGAATTCCATCCCTAAAAATCTGTCTCGTGCCCATAGCGGTATAAAGTCTTGTATAGCAACCCGCCTATAGAAACTAAGTGACCCTGCACAACAACTAACAGATGAAAAAACGGTTTCCATGCCTTTTTGTGCCCTACACGCACCATCGGCGTAAACATCTTGCATTTTCTCAAGAAAATGATCCCTAAATCCTCCCGTGTGTCTATTCTTAACTCGTCCATGGCCTGTCAGAGCTCCTACCTGCTTATCTGCGAAAAATATTTGCACAGCCTTTTCGGTTGCGTCACGAGCCATATCGCAATCGCTATCCATGAAAGCATATATTTCTCCACGTGCAATCTTGCTAGCCGCCTCAATCGCCTTTTTCTTTCCAACACTCTCCTTTAAATGGACTATTCTCAGGTTAACAGATGTGTTTTTATCCTTGATATTGTCAAGTATCTCACCTGTTTTGTCTGTACTCCCATCATCTATTACGATTATTTCCTTTTTTCTATAAGTTTGGTCGATACATGATTGTATGCATGTGCTAAT
>DATEOO010000322.1:0-3048 GCA_035274085.1 Candidatus Nitrosocosmicus sp. | reverse complement strand
AGAAGTAGGTTAGTATTGCTTTGATTATAAGTATTATTTCATATCTGATCCACTTTTTTAAATAAATCCAATCATTTGTATGATATAAAAAGAAACTGTATATCTCAAGTATCGAGATTAAATCTTCCCTTTCATGTAAGTATGCATTAAACTAGCATGCATTAAGCTAATTCAACTAAACATATTTAACATATTATTAATCGCCGTCATTTGAATCAACTAAATTCTTACAATTTGTCCCTATTAGATTTTAAATTAAGTACTACCCTCACCCATGGGGATTAAGTTTCTTGTGATAATAGCACCATGATGCGAATCACAATTGATTATACATGAGGTCACGGTCTCGCAAGCCTTAACCATGGAAGACTATTCACTAATCGCCAAAGCCCAAGGATGCTGTAAGCAATATTCCTTAGACCAATGAATATCCAATTTATTCCATGATATTGCCGAATCTTTAGAACAATATAGTCCTCTGTTATTCAAACAATAAAATTCATCCTTGATCCTTGGATTAGCTTGAAGAATTGAAATAACCGTTCCTTTCGATTCCGGTAAACCGTCATCAGACAAGGTCCATACTTGATTTTCTATGCTAGAATCACGTCTATATACAAATGTCTCTAGATCTTGAATGGCATGTGACTTCCAAGCATTACTAGCTGCGGATACTATTATATTATGAGGATTATCTGAATTTACTGCAATACCATAAAGATAGGTATGATTTCCTAGTCCCTTATTTGTGCTGTACCATGTATTTCCATAATCTGTGCTTTCAAAATATCCATCCCCTGCTGCTGAGTAGAGTCTTTGTGGAGCCTTTTTATGAGTTCTTAATGTGTGAGTATCATATGGTCCATCTTTTACTTTGTCTATCCATGACTTACCCCCATCATTGCTCTTGATTAGTGCTCCTGCTTCTATTGCAGCGAAAATATATTCTTTATTATTTACATCAGTTTCTATCCAACGAACGTGATGAGTCCATGGTCTGGGAGGAAATGACCAAGTCGAAGCCGAGGGCAATTTGTTAAATTCATCGATCTTTTTCCATGTGGCACCTCCGTCAATTGATGAATAAATTATACTTGGCTCCATTCCTACAAACAACTTGTCAAATCCTTTTTCACCTTTTTCCATCGGGCTTGTAGCAAGGGACATAATGTTATAACCAGAGGTCTTTAAGGAGGTTTCATCCCATGTATGACCATTATCATCAGTTTTCCAAAGTCCATTATCAAAAGTACCACAATATGCTCTTGAGTTTTTAGAATCTAAAGCTAGGCTGTTTGGATTCAATCCTTTTAAGTGTTCTTGAACTTTCCAGCCATCTTTTGAAGAATCCACTACCAAAAGTGAGTTTTGTAGCGAAGCCAAGATTGTAGTCAACTTTAAATTTCATTATTACTCCTAGATAACATTATTTAAGAATTAATTTGGATAGTATATGAAGATACAAACTTGACTAGAAGATTATATTCAAACTTTCATCATAACTATTAATTTGTATCAATGGGACTCGGTAACAATTGACTAATTTAATGGATTAGAGGGATATTATTTTCTCATATCTAGTTCATACCTAAGTTATGATATGTAAATGAATGTCATCTGATATTTACTAATTAATTACGAATCTAAACAAATCTAAAATTAAATTAATACTTTATTCTAAGAAACAGTAAATGAATGTACAATTTCCCAATTCGTCAAATATATTTGTTAATCTACCATCAAATTTCCTATTGTTCAAATACTTACTAAGAATTAATTACAGTCTAATCATTAGTAAACAATAATCGACATTAAACACCAGAAATACAAATCCCCCTTTTGTTGAATATTTAACAATAATTTTTCCACCTTTTTTAATTTAATAGCGGTACATTTATGAAATAAAGTATTAAAAAAATAGAAAATGTTATAAAATAGGCTTGAATGAATAATGTGTGACAAATATAAAACAGACCTTGAAGACAAATCAGAAGGCTGTAGTTAACCGTAAATTTAAGCAAGTTATCATATTACCGTTAGTAGCCATACTGCTTACTACTACGATCCTAGGTGCTTCATTAGGCCAAGATCGATATGTATATTCCCAAGCTTCTAAAACCAACTCCACAGGGAATGAAGCAAGTTCTGGAGTCGATTTGATAGATATCCATCCCTCACCTTTAAATGTGAAGATGGGGAATACTTTTGAGCTAATAGCAACAGTAGTCAATAATTCACCAGACACAATAGTGTTACCTGCGGGACGTTGTGATTCGCCTCTAACGGCGTTCTTCATGGCAAATGTGGTTATAAGACAGGATCAGTTCCAAGGCTGTACTGCTACTTCGACTCCATTCGAATTAAACCAGGGAGAAGAAGTTACGGTTGCTGGTCCAGTTCCAGGGACATTATACCAAGCAATCAAGGCGGGTAAGACCCCAGCGACTGCCACTGTTTATTACCTAACCGAGAATATGCAACCCGGAAACGTTACAAAACCATTTGTATTTACCATTAGTTAGTGGTAAGATAATATCGCAATGATAGAAGATGACGAAAGATAGTTTCCTTCCAAAATATGCAGACTTTGGTACGTCATCTATTGATCAAATTGAAGTTTCAATGTCCTCAATTTTCATCTCTGTTGCTTTAAAGGGGATCTTCATACGTCTCAGATAAGTATCTCTTGGCAGATGCCAAATTCCTTATGAATACGAGAAATAAACATATTACAATATACACGTTTTGCATTTCCTTCGGGTAACTTTTGTTTCCAAAAACCATTTTCTCACTCTCTATTTAATCCGTCTTAATAAGATAGTAAAATAACAACTGGCCCGAGGGTTTCCATTGCATTTTTGCCACTAAGGAAGGTCCAATACGGTATTAAGAAACATTGATACGTATCCAACACTAAACATTCAAAGTAACTTTTTATGTGACACCTTTTTTGTAGATAACTTTAATTTCATGATTGATATAGATATATCTAGTATTTTTGATGCTTATAAAAAGGATGTTTATAAAAATGTTACCTGGGATTAGATT
>DATEOO010000321.1:0-4495 GCA_035274085.1 Candidatus Nitrosocosmicus sp. | reverse complement strand
AAATCACACATTAGCTAGATTTGTTCTATAGGATCATCTTTAATGCAATTATAATAGCATTATAATGATCTATACTTCGATATCATCTATCTGATCATTCCCATGTCAGATTCGATCTATCAGGTCAGCACCGATTTTTTGATCGAATCTCCCATACATTGTGATGAATCTATTTAGATGTATTTTAATCCTCAATCCTTCTCAGATCGATTTCATATTGAAATACTCTGATTCTGTGATTATTGTAAAGAGCGCACCTGGAGGTCTGTAAATCACATTGTGGCACTAGCCAACTTCATTACCGACGCCGCCTTTTGTCTTGGATGCGTTCACAAGTATTTAGCTAACTGATAATATTAACTTTAGGGTTATGCACATGTAAGAAAAATTCCATTTACAAGTTATATTCCACATTATCTTGATAAGTAGTAAAATTAGTGAAATATTATTGTAGATAAAAAGCGAAAAGTAGATTTATCGTCAATCATTTCAATACCTTTTATCAAATGACTGATTAAATTCAGCTTCATATCGCTATTACTATTGAAAATGAATTTGTAGCATCAGACAATATTTTAAGATCTGGATTAATAGTGGGTTTTATGAAACTTCTATCAAAAAAACTGATATTTGTTTAAAGTCAAATTAATTCTTATCCTAATCTTCTCCGTACTTCAAGAATACTCAAATCTTTATCAGTACATTAAAGCATCCTACTTGACATCAAACTAATTAATTTTTAAAAGGTAGAATAAAATAAACAATAGTGCAGCAAGTAAATTTGGCATCAGAAAAAAGAGATGAATATTATTCAAAAAAATTACCTGAAGATATACCCTCCTTGCTTCTTTCATCCTTTTATGTAGGAGAAAAAAGATCTGTTTTCCTAAAGTTTTACAATCCCTCTGACTCACAAGTTTATTTTTGGAGCGAGTCTTTTGTACAGAGCACTAATTCAAATAAACATCAACCATACTGTTTTGTCAAAAAGAAATTTGAAGTTGAAGCAAAGAGCGTAATAGATCAAAACCCAACCAGATTCCAAATCCAAGAAGTAAAAAAGGTGGATGATATTGTAGATGAAGAAATAGGGATACTCAAAGTTTTGGCACCTGATCCATTGTCAATCGGTGGTACGGATATGAGCTTTAGGGAAAAAGTTACTTCTTGGGAAGCAGACATAAAATATCATGAAAGTTATCTCTACGATTTAGGATTAATTCCTGGGGCTTTTTATAAAAGAATCGGCAACGACTTGATATTTCATGAATTTCCAATACCAAAAAAGGTGGATCAATATCTAGAAAACTTGTTTTCCTCTAACAGATTCCAGAATAATTTCAATAGCAATGAATATGACAAGTTTTTGCTTAAATGGTCACGCTTGCTGAATCAGCCTATACCTGATATTAAGAGAATAGCCATAGACATTGAAGTTGATTCTGAGGAGGGACGAATGCCCACTGCACGTGACCATGATAGAATTATAACTGCAATCGGCCTATCCGCATCTGACGGATTCCAAAAAGTTTTTGTTCTCAAAAGGGATGAGAGTATAGATTCTACAACGCTGAGCCCCAGCATAATACTTTGTAACTCGGAAAAGGAAATGCTTTTGTCAGTTTTTGATGTACTTAAAAAATATCCAGTCGTTCTCACATATAACGGCGATGATTTCGATATGCCATATTTATATGCAAGGTCTCAGGATCCTGAGATTGATCCTATCAATAGTACCCCAATTGATAAAGACCTGGTACCTATAATAGTAAAAAGAGAATCATTCACAAAAAGAGGTATACAAGCAGATCCGGTCACCATAAAATCAGGAATTCATATCGATCTTTTCAGGACATTTCAGAATAAATCCGTTCAGAATTATGCTTTTAGTCATAAATATTCTGAATTCACTTTGAGAGCCATATGTGAGGCGCTTTTGGAGGATACGAAAATTGAATTTGAGGGAAGCATTAGTGATCTTTCGTTAGAAAAACTAGCAGAATATTGCCTTAAAGATGCTGACCTGACTTTCAGATTGAGCTCCTTTAATGATAGCTTACTGATGAAACTAATAATAATAATTTCGAGAATCTCAAGAATGTCTATCGAGGATATTACTAGGTTCGGAGTGAATCAGTGGATCCGTTCTTTAATGTTTTTTGAGCATCGACAACAGAACATACTTATACCTAGACGAGATGAGTTACTTCAGAAAGGTACTTCATCAACGACTGCAATAATTAAAGAGAAAAAATACCGCGGCGGATTGGTCGTTGAACCCCATCTCGGAATACACTTTAACGTAGTTGTGGTAGATTTTGCAAGTTTGTACCCTAGCATAATAAAGGTACACAATTTGTCATATGAAACGGTGAATTGTCCTCACACAGAATGTAAAGATGATCCCCTAAATCATATCGAGGGGACTACTCATTGGATTTGCAGAAAAAAAAGGGGTATGACTTCAATTCTAATCGGGACTTTACGTGATTTACGTGTCAATTATTATAAACATCTATCTAAAGATGCTAGTCTTGGTAAAGATGATAAACAGCTTTATGGGGTTGTAAGTCAAGCAATTAAAGTTATTTTAAATGCTACCTATGGAGTTATGGGAGCAGAGATCTTTCCGCTATATTGCCTACCTGTAGCAGAAGCTACCGCTGCCATTGGCAGAACAACGACTACCCGGACAATCAACAAGTGTGATGAAAATGATATTAAAGTAATATATGGTGATACTGACTCCCTATTTTTGAAGAATCCGAGTCCTGATAGTCTTAATACAATATCTAATTGGGCCAAATCTGAATTAGGAGTTGATTTAGAAATAGATAAGCGATACCGTTATGTGGTATTTAGTGATTTGAAGAAGAACTATTTAGGTGTACTTGAAGACGGTACAGTCGATGTCAAGGGTTTGACTGGAAAAAAATCTCATACCCCACCGTTTATCAGAAACGCCTTCTACGAGATATTAAATGTATTAAAGGATATTTTCACAGAGAAAGATTTTGCTAATGCCAAAACAAGAATAAAAAAAATAGTTCATTCCCTTGCAGAAAACCTTGAGAAGAAAAATATTCCTTTACCCGATTTGAGCTTTAATGTAATGATAAACAAATCTCCAGAAAAATACGGTGTTAAATTTCAAGGAAATAAAAATCATCGTTCCATTTCCTTAGATGGCAAGGACAAAAATATGGAAAGCACAAAGGGAATTCCTCAACATATAAAGGCAGCAAGACAACTTGTCGACTTGGGACGACAACTCAAAGCAGGTGACATTATTTCTTACGTTAAAACAAGGTCGGTTGAAGGAGTAAAACCAGTTGAGTTAGCCAACAAAATGGATATAGACACGGAGAAATATCTTGATACGATGGAGTCTACTTTTGATCAAATCCTGTCATCCCTAAATTTGAATTTTAAGTCAATTATCGGAAAACCTAGACAATCTAATCTTGATGAGTTGTTTTGGACTTGATATCGTTCGTAGTTATACTTGGAACATGATTGCGTAAACATGGATAAAATCTCTTATTTAGAAAGCTTCTTCACACCTGCAGAGAATACAGCCGCAGGTCATACTTTTTGTGATATTCCTATACCAATAACTTTTGATAACTCCAAAATATGTATTCTTGGAATCCCCATAGACATTACAACTACATTCGGAAAAACTACATCTCTAGGTCCCGAGGCCATCCGAATTTCATCAGCCGAACAGGTTGAAACGCTTGTTTTTGAGGACAATGTCGAAATATACGAAAAGTCACTGATTTATGATATTGGTGATGTAAATTTTGTAAAACAGAAAAAGGATAAGATAAGCGACATTAGTGAAATTAGCCAATTTTGGTTGGACTTTGACAACAAGTTATCGTCAGTTTTGAATATACTAATTGAGTCAAATAAAATACCTGTAATCCTTGGTGGGGAACATACTATTACATATTCAATTTATAAGAAGCTTTCTAAAAGCCATCCACTACTAATTCATTTTGACGCTCATCGTGACATGAAATCTATTTACCAAGGCATGTCAATGTGTCATACCACACCGTTTTACCATTTGATTAGGGAAGGTTATCTTAGAGGAAACGATTTGGTTCAAATCGGTATAAGACAGGGAGATAGAGAAGAGAATAAATTTGCATTCGACAATGGTGTTATTACTTTTGATGCCTGGGATTGCAACCGCTCTATGGCTAATGTCTCCCAGTGGTTAAAATCTCACACCTACAAAAGAGATATTTACATATCATTTGACATAGATGTTTATGATATTTCGTATTTACCTTGTACAGGAACTCCAGAACCATTTGGATTAAATCCTTTTCAAGTTTTAGAGCTTTTGAATAGCATAAGCGATACTGCTAGATTGATTGGACTTGATTTCGTTGAAACGGGATTAAAGAACAATGATTACAGAGAAGGAACGTTGGCTACTCAAACACTACTTAGGATCTTGTCTAGGTCATATATGGCTAAT
>DATEOO010000320.1:0-3325 GCA_035274085.1 Candidatus Nitrosocosmicus sp. | reverse complement strand
ATTTTGAATTCTCCAAAGTCCAAAGTGCGACCTCAGGCGAATCCACCATGGGATATCCATGCAAATTAAATGAAGTATTTAGTATAGATGCAATCCCTGTTATATCTTCAAATGTTTTAATAATTTTATAATAGCTGGTGTTCCATTCCTTTTTAACAGTATAGGGTCGACAAGTCTTATCAGATGGATGTATTGCAGCCGGCAAGAGCGTCTGTCCCCTTTCAGTAGAATCAAATGCCATTATCATGTATGGTGAGAAATCTGCCTCAAGAATATAATCCTCGCTTCTTTCGTACAACATAGAAGGAGCAAATGGCATCCAAAAGTCTCTTTGTTTGATAGCAAAGTTAATTTTGTGTATAGTATTGCTATCTTGAGGATCTGCAATAATAGATCTATTTCCAAGAGCTCGGGGACCCAATTCACCACCACCGGTACACCTGGCAAGAACTTTACCCTTTGAAAGAAGTTCGCCTGCCATACCATCAATGTCATCATAGTATTCGTATTTGAACTTACCTTTGACACCATTAGAATTAGAGTTATTACTTTTTTCATTGCATTTTTTTAATATATCTTTATTCTCGTCGTTACTATAGAATGGTACATAATAAGTATGTTCAACCGGAACATGTATAGGTTCTTTTCCATCTCTTTTACAATACTGATAATAGCCTTCCAGAGCACATCCGACTGGAAGCCCGCTGTCGTCTGGAGCAGGATATACAAAAATCATTCCATTTTCATCATTGCTAGTAGAGCAAAAACTTTGCAAAAACTTTCTTAGAATCATATTCATTTTTACATTCAAAAAAATTCCACCTGCGCAAACTATTTTCCTTATATCTGTCTTTTTTATAGCATTACTGATCCATTTTTTCATCAAGTCTTCAAGATGTTGTTGTGCAGCAGCAGCAACATTATCAAACCTTTGATTCTGCAACAGTTTACTTAATCTAGATTGTATCGCAGAACCTCCTATCCAAACGGGACCTATAGTGTTTTTAAATCGTAGACCTTGAGATGAATCTATCCTTATCATTTTCCTCATTATGTCTATACAATATTCCGGTTTACCGTATGGTGCTAGACCCATCACCTTACTTTCATGTTCCCATGGTTTTAGACCCAAATACTTGGTTATTTCTGTATAGAATGCATTGCCTATTGAATCATAGTATGATGAACAAGCAATTCTTTTTATTTCTCCTACAGTTTCTTTGTGTAGGACTGCACTGCTGTCAGTTTTATTTGCAACACCTATGTTTACAGATGAAGATAATCCGTCGCCTGAACCATCAGCAGTGACAATTAGTATGTCTTCTTTGTTATAACCAAATGGAGAACTTCTATATGCAGCAGACGCATGAGCAAGCTGATGCTCAATTACTGTTGTTTCAATTTGGTTAAGATCGATTCCTAAACTTTTAAAAATTTTTTCGAACTTTCTAAAGTTTCTTCTGTTTTTGACATACCTGGAGTAAAAATTGATAAAAGAATCAGAATGAAGTAATGGGCTTAGTCGTATTAACGACTTGGTCGATAATGCTTTTAGATTTTCTCCTCCTGATGGGTGGTAACTAGCCAAGGCAATCAAATTTAAATCTGATGGATTTGTATGAGAAATCTCAAAAACCTTTGGAATAGCCTTTTCAGGTATTCCTCTGAAACCTTTAATATTGTTTAACCGCTCTTCATGGACAGCAGCTATTACCTTACCATCTTGAACAAGTGCTGCACCTGCATCATGTCCATCATTTATTCCAAGAACAATTATATTTTTTCTAGTCATTTTCTAATTCCTGCTTCTGCAATAAACCGTTACCAGATACTCTGCGACAAAATAGTATGGATATACCATGTAATTCATTTTTATTTCTATGTCAATTTTTGAGTTTTACGAATTATTTCCACTGCTGGAGGCGATTGTGATAATTTATCTTTTATTATGCCTTTGTATATAGAGATATGTTGTTTTGCAATATTGTCCCAATTTAGCTCTTTTCGAAACTCTTCTACTTTGGATTTAAAAAATGGATAATTCCTATCAATTTCCATGAATGCTTGCTCAAAACTCTGTGAATTTCTTTTTGTTACAATGCCAAGATTCATTGAAGAAAACTCTTTAAAAAAATCTAGATCAGAAGCCACAAATGGTTTTCCATGTCCTATTCCATCAAACATTACACCAGAACCGGAGCATACCATGTATGGTAAAAAATCTGCGTCACAAGAAAAAAACAATAAGGATAGCTCCGCTTCTGAAAGATATTTCTTATCCAAATTTATTATCTTATCATTATAGGTTTTAAAATCGATTTTTTCATTGTTATAAAAGTTCTTTGAATAATTTACTACTATCTTCCAATCCTTGGGCATTTTCACTTTTTTTATGATATCCCATCCTTTAGTATTGGTGATGAATCCCTGAGCCAATGCAAGCCTTCCTTTTTGTGGTAAATGCATTTTCTTTCTTGCTTCATTGCGTGTTAAATCACTAGCAAAATGTGGCGTGGATCCATGATAAACTACCTTTGTTCCGGGGATTAGTTCTTTCATATAATCTGAAAGGACTATTCCACAGGCGCTCTTTGACATAAGGTCTTTGTTTATCCTGTGCATAGAAGAATAATTAATAAAATGTCGCCAGTATTTATAAAGTGAATAAAGCCTTAGAAAGTCGTTTTCATTGCCTTTTTCTTTTATATTCATTAATTTTATCCATTGTGTAAAATACATCGAAGTGTGAAAAGTAGTTACTATAGGAGTTTTGCATTCATCGTAAAATTTATCAAGACCTGTTGATGTTTTGGAAGGGAGTAAAGGATTCATAAAAAAACCATACAATCCAAACTCATGTTGTAAATGTACTATGTCGGGTTTGATCTCTTTTACTAATTTTAATAATAGTTCTGAATTGTTTTTGTTATATGGTGAAATACCCTTGTAGTCTCCAGAACCCTCAGAACCAGATACTACTATGACATTTAGTCTGTTTGAATGCAATGATTTAACCAGGTTGTGGGTATAGCGACCAACACCTCCCTGCATAGGGGGATATTCAGTACAAACCATCAAGATTTTAAAATCTTCAGCCACTCTTTTTTTACAATAAAGGAAGTATACCAAACTTAAAATAGTTCCAATTATTTTTCATTTTGATTATTGAATCTGTAAAGATGACCAGGAGTATGGTTTGATCTATGGCTATACTGTACTACAACATTTGTAAGTAAACTAGCGGTTACATTGTATCAAGATATAGAAAAAAGGTTTTGAATGAATAACAAATATTGATCTACTATTGGTAACATCGATAACGTGG
>DATEOO010000319.1:0-2479 GCA_035274085.1 Candidatus Nitrosocosmicus sp. | reverse complement strand
GCCAACGCTACTGCTGCAATTAATATTCCAAGAAGAGCAGCAGCATCCTCTACAATTACTGTTATAATAACAGGATCTTTATTTTCTTTAAGCTCTTTGAAAAATACAGATAAAGTTAATTTATCACCTCTGTCTTTAATTGTCTTTCTAAGTATTCCAAAGGCTATTCTAATCGCGTTTGTTTCGAATACAAAAGCAATCGCTAAAATCACCTAATTTATTAGCGTATTTTTAACTTCATGCGTATTATGATCACTTAAAAAATAACTGATACCATGATTTAAGGACATAACTCCTGATATTCCGAATATAAGTATAGCTACGACAAATGACCAAAAGAATTGTTCCTTGCCAAATCCAAATGGATATTCTTCGTTTGCCTCCCTCTTGCTTGTCTTCACACCTACCAAAAGAAGCACCTGATTGAAAGTATCTGAAAACGAATGATATGTTTCAGCCCACATAGATGTACTGCCTGTAAATAACGCTGCAAATAGCTTTGAAATGGCAATTGCCAAATTACCAAATAATGCAGCATAGATTGCTCTCTTTGATTCGCCTCCCCCTGCCAATGTTTTGTTTTCCTTGCGAATGTTAATAAATTTGAATAAAGTGGTTTTGAATTTTGTGATTTTCTAGTCTCTATATATCTATCAGCCAATCTTCCTTTGTTGAAAGCAGAATTTCTGTTAAAGAATTTGAATTATTGAAGTCATAATCCTCCTCCCTAATATGTACATGGTTTTTTTCAGATATTGATATTTTTTTTGAGATGTAGTGTATCAGATGGTTTTTCTTATCTGTTGAAATCAATCAGGTTTTAGAATTCTTATTCCGACACTGGCGCTCATCTAATATCCCCTTGGGCAAACTAGAGGTGAGTGCTATGAATTATTTGGGGTTGAGGTTAATGTAATTATCCCTATTTTGTATATTTTATGGTTAATTTTGTGATTGATGTAGAAATTTTTTCTTGCCTTTAAGGGGATGCTCAATTGTGGATATTGAATAGTAAATTTTTGCAATTATCTTTTATACATAGAGACCATAAGGATATTAATGTCATTTTGTCATCAGTGCGGTTACTCTCTTGATTCGGATGTTGGGACTATATGCCCCGGATGCGGAATCGATCTGAGACCTCCTACTGACCAGGACAATACAAATGAAACTGGTCAGATTTCATCCCCACAGTCTACAGAGGGTATAAATGATACTCCTTCATCTGGGACAGCAATTTTTGATGATCAACTACTAAATTATACAATATTAGAAAACACAGTTTTATTTGATGATAAATCAGAAGGTTCAGTTAAGCTTTTAGAGCTATTACAAAGATTGTCCCATAAATCTAATCTGCTGTATCAACTATTGGCTGATAACTTTCAAAAGAATAAAAATAAGGCTCAGGAATTACGAGCCTCTTCTGATGCACTTGTCAAACCCTGTCAAAACATTTTGGACGAGGTAGAAAAAATTGAGACTGAATGCAAAACCAGGATATTCGACATAAAGATAGGAGAATTACAAATTTCAAAGCATGACTTACAGCTAAAGCATTTAATATTAATGGGAAACCAATTTTTCTATCTCGGCAAATATGACTATGCACTTGAATGTTACGACAAGATTCTACAAACAGAGGGCCGTTATTTTGAGGCGATACTCAATAAAGCATTTACCTTAAATAAAGTACGCAGATACAGCGAGGCTCTAGACTGGTACGATAAGGCTCTAAAGATACATCCTAATCATGTAAACGCCCTAAATAACAAAGGGGAGATACTATACACTCTTGAAAGATATGGTGACGCCATAGAGTATTTTGATCGGGCGCTGCAAGTAAATCCTAATTACGTAAACGCTTTAAATAACAAAGGTACCGGGCTTTATAAGCATCAAAGATACGATGAGGCTCTAGAGTATTTTGACAGGACTCTAAAAATATATCCTAATCACGCAAATGCTCTAAACAATAAGGGATGGGTGTACTATACTCAGGGAAGATATAGTGAAGCTATAGAGTGGTATGATGAGGCATTAAAAATAGAACCAGATGATGCTATTTCTTTAAATAACCAGGGCAAGGCTCGATATAGTCTTGGAAAGTATAGCGAAGCTTTAGAGTGGTATGACAAGGCCTTGGAAGTAGATCCTAAGAATGTAAACGCTTTAAATAACAAAGGCGCCGTATTTGATAAATTAGGAAGATATAATGAAGCTATAGAGTGGTATGACAAGGCCTTGGAAGTAGATCCTAAGAATGTAAACGCTTTAATTAATAAGGGTAGGACATTACATAGTCTTAGAAAGTATAATGAAGCTATAGAGTGGTATGACAAAGCCTTGGAAGTAGATCCTAAAAACGTTAACACCTTAAATAATAAAGGTGCAGCATTTGATGAATTAGGAAGATACATTGATGCTATAGACTGTTATGACAAGGCATTAGAAATAAAACCAACATACACTATGTCTA
>DATEOO010000318.1:0-7583 GCA_035274085.1 Candidatus Nitrosocosmicus sp. | reverse complement strand
CAGAGATGTATTATAAGCTAGTGAGTAGTTACACAGAAAGTGCAATTTCTTTTGGTAGAATTTTCAATGAGGTTGCATCTTCAAATATGGAAATTTTTAGAAATGTAGTCAACTCATCAACATCAGCAAATACAAGTAGATTGAGCAATTTTAAAGTAGATAGTGGAAGAAACTCAGACGAAAATTCAACAAATGTAAAGGCAACCTTTTCATGTGAAACATGTGGGCATACTTTTAACTCAAGACAAGATTTAAAGGAACACACTAGCATCACACACTATAAGTAATTATTAAATCATCTTTTACTATAGTCAGTATAAAGACTCTACTATCATTGAAATTTCTCCTCTTAACGACAACAATGTTTGGTAATATTTCTTGTGACAACAAAATGAAAAAGCCAACAAGTGTTGAGGTTTTACAAACAAGGTAATCACCTAATTGATAAGAAGATAGCCTATTAATTACTTAATGCTGTCTCTAGTTTAGTCATTCTAAATGGGATGGTAAGAATATCTCTGTCCTTTATTCCCGCAGTTACTAAACATTCTGTGGGCAAATATTCCTTCGGTGTTGTTGTGACTAACACAATTTTTTGGTCAGGCTTTTCATTCCGTATTTTCTTAGCAACTTCTAGTCCAGAAGGATTAGATAGATGAGTGTCAAGTATTATAGCGTCATATGGTCTATCCTTTTTTTTACTCTCAAGAAAGCAGTCCAAGGCCTTTTCACCACTGCTTGCTTTTTCGACATTCATACCTAATAAAGATAAATAAGCTTCAAACAGTGAAACTAACTCGTTTTCAGATTCTGCAATCAAAATTTGTAATTTGTCTAATTCTTTTTCTTCTTCTGACGATTGAGAATCCTCCATTTGTTTATTTTGAAGGGTTTTAACACTCAATATATTTCACGTTTATTAGAATGACAGTATTAACATAACTTATATACTCATATTTTTCCAGCTTTTTAAGATTTTTAGTCAGATAAGATCATAATATTAGATAAACGCGTTGGGGTTTCAATTCGCAGTATTATAGAAACGAAAAATAATGAACCCAAATATCATATACTATGATTCAGACTCGTATGTACAAGTATTTTTGGTGATTTTTGTTCAGACATATAATTCACTGTTACAATGATTAATGATAGAAATGAAAATATATGAATTGCCAATATGACTTTTCATCTAAGCATTAGCCTTAGGCGATTGTTAGAATCAGAGCTATCAGAAAACCTGCCAATAACGCAAGTCCTTTTCCAAATCCTTCTTTCTTAAACGCTTCGGGTATCATTGATTCTCCGAGCATTACAAGAATAGCCCCAGCTGCAAATGCTATAGAAATTGAAATGATAGCAGGACTAGTGGTTGATAATATACTATATCCAATAGTAGTTGAAAATGTTCCTATTATAACGGCCACTGACCACAAAAGGAGTATGTATTTCCTACTTAATCCAGAAACCTTCATGTCATTGGTTGAAGCAAGTCCCTCAGGCAAGTTTGAGACAAAAATAGCTACTAAGAAGGCAATATTTATCGCACCTCCTGTTGCAAGTGTAATTCCAAGTGCCGCGTTCTCAGGGATATTGTCCATAACAGATCCAATGAATAATGCTCTACCTGAAACAGGCTTGTTTTCTGTCATATCTTTGCCAACAGGTGTTACTCTATGCATGTTTGTTGATGCTTTAGGTTTTGACTTCCTCTCAAGGACCGCATTTGCTATGATATATGAAAGCCCACCTAAGATAAAGCCGATAATTGTTGCGTCAAGTGTTTGAGTATGGCTAAAAGCCTCTGGCAAGATGGAAAAACATAATGTTGCAATTAAAACACCACTTCCAAAAGCCATTATGGTAGTTATCAGCCTTTGTGGCAGTTTCACAAAGAGCGAAACTAGGCAACCAATAAGTAAGGGGCTAGATGCTATAAAGCCTAATAACAATGACTCGAATATGCCATGAGAAGTTATAATTTCAAATCACCTACAACACAATATATATTCGATAAGACCTTTTTTCGTGTTCATTGTATGATTAGGCAGATCCATTGATTCATTCATGTGATAGGCTGGAGGACGTGGGTATATTTGTATGTACAATTACGGTAAGTTGCATGTCATTTTAGCTGAATATCAACCCAATGGATCAATTTTATATTCGAGTAGCAAAATTATCCTAGAATGATAACATAAACCCGTGAATGCAAGAAACGGGTTCAAATCCAATCTCCTCGCTAATCTGATGGCCAATCCAAGTTGTTTGGGATAACCTCTAACCCTTTCGCTTAAAGTTTAATTATTTCCATGGAAATATAGTCATCGAATCCCTTTTTAGTAGTGATAGCACAACGGAAACCTTCGGCTGCATTAAATCCTGGAATGCTCAATGCGTTTGTATAGTGATATTTAGTAAAAGGTTTCTTCTTTTCCAATGTCTGATTTGTAAGATCTCCTCCAGAGTATGTGTCAGACCGTGTTTTTTATTTGATTAATAGTTAGTTTGTCGACTACGGATTCAAAAGTGGGTTCCTTTGACATGATTACTCAACTGTTACTCGGATATCACATTAACCGAACTACATATACAATTATTCTGAATTGAAATCTTATTGCCTTTAGTATGGTCAATTATTTCTAATACTCTTTTTTCGATTTCATCTCTTATTTCTCTTACTTTCTCTATTGGTCTGTCTTTTGGGTCTTCGATACTCCAATCTATAACTTTTGGTACAAATAAGGCAGGACAAAACTTGTTATCCATACAACCCAAATTTATTATAGTTGTTGCATTTTGAATCATGTCTTCTGTCAAATCTTTAGGCTTTTGTTTGCTAGTATCTATTCCAACTTCCTTCATTACCTCTACTGCAATTGGATTGATCTGAGAAGTTGGAACTGTACCAGCACTTGTGGTTTCGTAATCTTTTGATGCGTATTTTTTAAAGAAACCTTCAGCCATTTGGACTTCTTCCAGCATTTTGAACACATACAAAGAGAACAGTTTTCTTTGTATTGTCGTGATCTCGTATACCAAAAGAAAATTTCATCTAAAAATCACTTCTTTCGCTAGTCTATTACTGTTTAACTGCTTTGACGGAAATACTGCTTATCTGTCTTTTATCCTTATCCTCTTTGTTTGTATCTTCCTCTAATTCCATGTACAGTTTCTCTTCAAGTATTTCGATGTTGGTAAATCCAGCTCTTTTAATACTATCTATGTAGTTTTCTTTAGTTAATGCACCATCGATGCAACTGCACCAATTTTCCGTATTAACAGAATCAGCATCTATTTCTCTGGAGGTGACCAAGTCTGATATAACCATTTTTCCTTTTCCTCCGGACTTTAGAATTCTGTGAATTTCTCTAAATGTGTCTTCTTTGTTTGTTGTCAGATTAATTACACAGTTACTTATAACTACATCAACAGATTCATCCTCAACAGGTATAGATTGTTCAATATCGCCCTTTCTGAATTCGACATTTGTATATCCATGTTTTTCGGCATTTTCTCCAGCTTTGTCAAGCATGTTTTCGGTCATATCAACTCCAATGACCCTTCCACTTTCTTTCACTAAATTAGCTGCAAGAAATACATCAATACCTGCTCCAGAACCTAAATCAACTACGATATTTCCTTCTTTTATGTCAGCAAATCTAGTTGGATTTCCACATCCTACCCCTAACACTGATGATTCTGGTATAGAGTTTAACTTGTCAGGATCATATCCAATTTCTTTTGATGAGGTAAAAGGAGAGATAATAGCATCTGTTGGACTACAACAATCATTAGAAGGCATACAACAAGATTCGGTGTTTCCACTTAAAGCAATTTTTCCATATTGTTCTTTAATCTTTTCCTTTAATTGTAACTGTCTATCCATAGTTATAGGTTTACTAAAGAAACTATTTAAATTGGTAAGAGTAAAATGGTAAAGTAAGTGAAGTCAGGGAAACTAAAAGGAGACATACAGAATAAAGTCACATCAGAATCAGGTAAGCTGCTATCCATATTCGAGGAAAAGAATTCTTGTAATTTTTATGGTTATGATGTGGAAAATCTAATGAAAGAAACATCTGAATTAAGAAAGATAATTACTAGGCGAGGTACGCTAGAAATATTGATACCCCTTTGCTGTTCTACTGACCCCGTCAGATACTTGACATTTAGAAAGTCAATGAAAGGTTTCAGCAGTAAAACTCTTACAATCCGTTTAAAAGAATTAGAAAAGAGTGGTATCTTGAACAGACAATCATTTAATGAGATTCCTCCACGAGTTGAATATAGGCTTACTCCTAAAGGACAAGAACTTGTAGAGTCGATCATCAACCTGCTTCAATGGATGAGAAAATGGTCTGTAAATAATGAATTAAAATAATTTATTACTGGAATGATATTATGTTTAGATTGGAAAGTTTTAAGACCCGTGATTCAATTTTTAATGTATAGGAATTACTTGTGGGATTTGCAATCACAAAAATATTCATTCATAATTTTCGCTTCAGTTAGTCTTATTTTTGTGTTATTATCGACATTAAACCCCAGTTCGCCCTTTCATGAGGCTTTTGCTGCGCCGCCTGCGTTTGATCAAGTCTTAATATATGATAAAAAAATCGGCAATCAGAGTAACGATTGGGTTCAAACATATGGTAATAATAGTGCTAATTTAAAGTCGGATCCTGCAGACCTACTGGCAGTGGATTATTTTAGTGATGGAAAAACTCTAGATACTACATTTTGGGTGAAATCAAATTCGGACAATGCTTCTGTATACAATCAACCTTTCAAAAAGATTAGGTATGGTGTGCTTATTGCCATTGTTTCCTTGCCTCAAAATTCAGGATATAACGGAGCCAATTTCAATTATTATGTTGAAGCAGCTAATGGAAAATGGAGTGAATATCTTTACCAGTTATCATCAACAGGTACTTCGGCGCTTATAGAATCCAAGATAAACTATACTGAACCTTTCAGTAATCTCAAAATAGGACCAG
The DNA here is from genome assembly GCA_035274085.1 of Candidatus Nitrosocosmicus sp. Taxonomy (GTDB): domain Archaea; phylum Thermoproteota; class Nitrososphaeria; order Nitrososphaerales; family Nitrososphaeraceae; genus Nitrosocosmicus. The sequence continues at coordinate 2,583 of DATEOO010000318.1, read as the reverse complement.
GATATGTCAAACTGCGATTGAACCTAACTTCCATAAAGTCCCCAAGCAATTACGGCTTATCTTTTTATACAGCAGAATCCTACAAGTCAAGCGAAGTCAGGGATTTCACAAGCTGGGTTGCTGTTCCTCCACCTGTCATAGACATATTAACACACCCCGAGAGTATAGTCATAAGACAAGGAGAAAAGAAAATAATACCAACTGAGATAGAGACACCCCTCTCCACGAATGTTACTAGTATATCTTTTGAATATGGCACTAATTTCAGCTCTAACGGCCTAAGTGTATCTGCCCAAAGAATCCAGCCCCCATTATTCGAGGTAGAGGTTTCTCCACAATCACCAGTAGGTGTGTATACTGTACCTTTTGAGGCTTCAATGTTAGTACAAACAACATCGTCGACATCGCCTATGTTTAATGACACAGTAACTACAATTGTGGACCCAGAGTTTCAAGTGTCCAAAAAGTATCCAACTACCGGTGATATAATAGGTAAAGGTAATTTAACAATAGAGGTACTACCGCCACTAACTGTTGATGAGGGATTTATGGCCTTTTGGAATACATACGGGACTGCACTAGTGATTCTCGGCAGTGGGGCAGCTGGAGTCTTTGCGACATTTTTTATTGATTATATGAAAAGTCTGAAAAATAAAAGGAAACACAAAGAAAAACATCTCTAAGCAAAATACTGAGTTCAAATTCCACTGCTAATCTTAAAGTATTCATTATATGATTTGATTATGCGGTAGGAAATAGAGCTCAATCCGTGCGACTTTGATTCTTGTATTGTTTAAACCGACTTCAAAAGTAAACCCATAACTACCTGACATGTTAACAAATCCCATTCCCTCCATTTTTGTATGTTCTATCAAGCTGAAGTCCATAGACATCAGACAAGTATAATTATTAGCGTACAAACACAGTCGATAATCACTATTATTTAGCAATAGGGCTACGGATAGCTCTGTTTGAATCAAATGGCTGGCTGCTTCTAACTAACAATTTTTTTCCCTTTCCAATAGGTCAGAATATATGCTAAACCACCACTAATAACACCTATGCTTAATATTCCAATGGCTAGGGCTATTGGAGTAGTTAATGCGTTTAATACTTCGACATTCTGAGGACCTATTTTACCTTCGGTAAAGGCTGACAATACCCCTGAGCCCGATATTCCTGCAAATATCATGAGCAAAGTTGTTAGGGACCCTCCAATATTCATACCAATCAGGTGAATCCAAGCCAAGACATTTAATATACCAGAAATCTGTCGTCTAAGGTTGACTTCTAAGTGTATATAAAAAATAGCAGTAACTGCTATGGCAACTATAAGTATAAGATAAAACACTATCCCCAGGAAAAACCATTTCGCAGGGCCTTCAAAAGATAAAGATAGAAACTGTATCATGTCAAAGTTACTTGCAAAAATAAATTGTGAAGCCACCATAGATAATGCTAGTAAAGTAATTATCCCACCCTGAATTATAGCGGTAAAGATAAATCGGTTACCCCACGTTGTCCTATGTATATCATTTGCCATAAGATATTGTTACTTGTGAAACTATTATAGATTAATTTCTTTGAGCAGCTATTTAGAATAACAAATCTCAACCACTCTAATCCAATGGTCTGTCTAAGTTTCTTAATGCCATGACGAACCAAATTCACCTAAAGTTTAATTATTTGAATAGTAATATAGAAATTGAATCCTTTTCTAGTGGTAAAAGCACAATTGAAATCTCTTGCCCATTGACTATATAGATTGAAATCCCTATCTTTCTCCTAGTCTAAAACATCAGATATACAAAAATTGAATCCATCGTTTGTGTCAAATTTGTGTCACAAACCTCTGGCCCCATTGTTCTATTGCTACTTTATTAGGATTCAAAAGTAATAGAAGGTGAAAGAAAAAGATTGGAATTGGAACAACAACAGCATTTTGATACGTATTCCCTATTTGTATTTAATATAAGGTCAGCTTCGACTAGAGACTATTATCTCAGACGGCTAAAGGGATTTTTTAATTATATTGATTTATTACCAAATAAATAAAAATTGTATCCGTTTTTTGTGTCAAATTTGTGTCACAAACCTCTGGCCCCATTGATCATATGGGGTAAATATTTCAGATAGAAAATAACTATAGGGATAATTTGTCTTCTAGGTATTGGCTACTACTGTTAAATTTCAAAGTTTTAGAAGGTACTAACGGAATACCTTATCGTCTTTTAACATTATTTGGAAATGGTATGGTATAGTATAGTCTCAATAACAATTCTCTAATATTCCTCTATAATCAAATCATGAAAAGTGAATGTGGAGAAAGGATACTAAGAAATATTGCAGAATTGTTTTAATAAACTCTAATATTTAATAGTCGTATTATCATATGTACATCAAATATTGACTATGCAAAGCTACAGGTCGAATCAAATGGCACCACGTTATCGATGTTACCAATAGTAGATCAATATTTGTTATTCATTCAAAACCTTTTTTCTATATCTTGATACAATGTAACCGCTAGTTTACTTACAAATGTTGTAGTACAGTATAGCCATAGATCAAACCATACTCCTG
>DATEOO010000317.1:0-7354 GCA_035274085.1 Candidatus Nitrosocosmicus sp. | reverse complement strand
ATAAAAAACATAATTGACAAGGATATCTGAAGCCATAACTTCGTTAAAGAATGGAAATTTCGTTTTAATTCATGATGATGATGGTCGTGAAGACGAGGTTGATATGGTTGTATCTTCCAATAACATATCTCCGAAACATATTGCTACAATGAGAAAGGATGCTGGCGGATTAATCTGCACCGCAATATCAAAGGATATAGCCACAAAATTGGGTTTACCGTTTATTTATGATGTATTAAATATTTTTGGACCTACGAATCAAACCATTTCTTCTATTAATAGTAACAGCTCGCCATATGGAGACAAACCATCTTTTTCCGTTACGCTAAACCACATTAACACTTATACTGGAATAACTGATCTAGACAGGGCTCTAACCATTTCATCACTGGCAAATATTTGTAATGATTTGGAGAATTATCAGAAAGATCAGAAAACCACTATTGAAAAGTTTCGAAGTAACTTTAGGACACCTGGACACGTACCTATTCTTATTTCTTCGAAAGGGTTACTTAATGAAAGAAAAGGACATACGGAAATGTCAATCTTTCTTACAAAAATTGCCAATATTACTAATATCACAACTATCTGTGAGATGTTAGATCCTCACAGTTACAAAGCCTTATCGTATAAGGATGCAGTCGATTATGCAAAGGAAAACAATCTAGTAATCATCGAGGCAAAAGATTTGGTGACCTATGCAGAATCATTTGGAAAGCAAAGATGAGAATAAGAATTGGGATTGTCGTTTCGGAATTTAATAATGAAATAACCTTTGCTATGCTAAGTGAGGCTAAGAAATATGCAAAGGAATTTTCATCAAAAATAACCTATGCTTGCTTTGTTCCGGGAGTATTTGATATGCCCATTATAGTGCAGGAGATTCTAAAAAAAAAGGATGTTGATGCTGTTGTGACCCTGGGGGCAATAATAAAAGGCGATACGAGTCATGATAGAGTAATAGCTAACAGCACAGCCAAGTTACTTTGCGAACTTTCATTAAAATATAATAAACCAGTGTCTTTGGGGATCACTGGGCCAGATATGACATTTGAACAAGCCGATGCAAGAATAATTTCTACATCTCATCATGCAGTTTATACCGCCATCGAGATGGCAAAGAGACTAAGAAAAATAAGAAATAATAAAATGAAAAACAACGATATAAAAATAGTAGATTAGGTTGGTTTGTCAAATAACTGTAATAAAATTAGAGGGTTATGGGGCATGGACCCTAACGCTAGGCAATGACAGAGAATATGCATTACAAATTCTACAGTCAAAAATGTATGCAGAATTACAAGAATGTTTTTCTGCTAAAAATGGGTTAGTATTTTCTAACCGATTTGATGAGTTTATTGCGGTTACAAATCAAATCAGCTTACACGATCATAAAGAAATCCACGACAGACTTTCGAAAAGAAATGAAAGCTTAAAAATATCAATGACTATAGGTACAGGAAAAACTCCACTAGAAGCTGACAAGGCAATACACAATATAAAAAAAGATACAAAAAACATGATTTTTCCAAATATTTATTGCATACAAGAAAATTGCTATGTGCGGAAAGACCAACAAATTAATGAATTAGAAAATAATAGTGGCCATAACGACTTGAAAATACTACACATAGACGTCAATGGCTCTGCTTCGATAGCTGAAAATCGTTCAACCTATGAAATTACAAATTTAATAATGAGGCTGTATTTAGCAATTTCAAATTCATTCCTCAAGGAAGAAAGTTTGACTTTCTTTTTGGGTGGGGACAATTTTATGGTTGTGGCAAAAAATGATATCCAATTAAAAAAAGTAACTGAAATAGTTAATTTTCTAATGAGTTCAACTGGAATTAAGCTGAATTGCGGTATAGGGAATAGCAATAACGCGAGAAGGGCTGCAGAGAAAGCAACCAAATCGCTGGATTCAATTAGGGATTACAGAAGAAGCGGAAAAATAATAAATGTTTTTGAATCAAATTGAAAAAATTATTAATAAAAAATGCTTATATTTTGTATGGTAAGGAACTACAAATAGTTCAGAATGGATCTATACTAATTAATCAATATGGAACAATTGAAGATGTATTCCAATCAGAAAAAGATCCCGAAAAAGAAAATAATGCAATTAATGGTTCAGTCAATAAAAATAATAAAATCGATATTATTGATGCAGAAGGTTTTATTCTCGTGCCAGGACTCATAAATTCTCATGTTCATATAGGAGACTCCATAGGAAAAGACATATCTGCTAGTTCGGATTTAAATCAAAGAATCCATCCGCAGTATGGTATTAAAAAGACAATACTAGAGAGCACTCCAAAATCCCAGTTAATGCAAATGATTAGAAATACAGCAATGTCAATGTTGCATAAGGGAATAACTACCTTTGTAGATTTCAGGGAAGGAGGACTAGAAGGTATAAATCTTATACAAAATGCTGTAGAAAATATCCCTATAAAGAAGATCATATTAGGAAGGATTGATTTTAATGCTGATTATGAGAATACAAATAATTCTACCACATTTCTAAAAAATAGTAAAAATACAGGGTTAAAGAGTCAAACCTTGGGAAAGTCGAATCTAATAGAAGAAAACGATGTTATTAATCAAGGTGGTAAAATAATTGAGAATTGCGATGGCTTTGGCATTAGTGGTGCAAACGAACATACTGATGAAATGTTACAATTATATAATAAAATTATTTTAAAATATGAACGGATACGAGAAAGAGAACAAACTAAATTGAAAAGTCATAGAAAGAAGCCAGTGGTAGCAATACATGCTGCGGAGGCCGAAACAGCAGTAATGGAATCTGTAAAAAAGTACAAGAAAACTGAAATTGAAAGGACCGTCAGTACGTTAAACCCTCACATATATATTCATGTTACCAATCCCTCCAACTCGGACCTGCAATTAATATATCAAAACAAAAAGAAAATAGTCATTTGTCCCAGAGCCAATGGAGTTCTTGGTACGGGTCTTGTACCAATAAGAAAAATGCTAGATTTTAATTTGGAACTAGGCATTGGGACGGATAATGTTATGATTAATTCTCCAGATATGTTTAGAGAAATGGATTTTCTCATAAAGAGTCAAAGAGCTGTTGAAAAGGATACGAAATTTCTAGATGCAAGGAAAGTATTAGAAATGGCTACAGTAAATGGTGGTAGAATTTTTGGTTTAAATATTGGAACTATTGACAAGGGTTTTCAAGCAGATTTGCTTTTCATTGATAAATATGACTTAGATCTATATCCAATTCATGATCCTCATATGTCAATTGTACACAGATGCACCGAGAGACAACTAAAAGCAGTTATGATTGATGGTAATTTTGTATTGGAAAAAACCTCGATAAGATAAAGGTTTCAATGACGGATGAAAATAGTAATAAATGCAGCTACTAGTATTGATGGAAAAATCGCAACTGTTAATGGCGATACAAAAATTTCATCGGCACTGGATCTCAAACGCGTTCATGGATTAAGAAGAAAAGCAGATGTAATTTTGGTAGGTATTTCGACTGTTATTAACGACGATCCATTATTGACAATACGATATGGCATGAATAAAAAAGGTACTAAAAACCCCATTCGCATAATAATAGATAGCAGAGCTAGAATTCCCCTTCATTCCAAAATTGTAAAAACAGCGAATCAAATTGAAACCAGAGTGGTGGTAACCTCAAAAGCTCCATTTAAGAATTTGAAAAAATTGGAGGAAAGAGGTCTCAAAATAATTGTGTTAGACCAAAAAACAGCAAAGGATGAGGAAGGTGGAGAGGATAAGAGAGAAGACAATGAAGAAAAAGTGGATTTGAAAAAGTTATTTGATCAATTAGAAAATGAGGGCATATCAAATGTCTTAGTTGAAGGCGGAGGGGAGATAAACTGGTCTATTATTAAAAACAACTTGTTTGATGAAATAATAGTCACGATATCTCCACTAATAATTGGTGGTAAAAAGGCGATATCACTAGTGGGTGGAGAAGGATACAAGTCAATAAATGAAAGTGTAAAAATAAAATTGTCACGAGTACAAAAAAAAAGTAATGGTGAAATAATATTATATTACAAAAATATCAAAACAGATTAAGAAATTGTTATTTTGTGGTATCTGAACTGAGTTGTTCTATTTTATATCTTAAAGCATCTTTCAATTTACTGTTATCCACCATATTCAATGGTTCTTTACAATTAGGACATTTAAAGAATAACTCTATTGCATAGTCAAATTTTATTCTATCGCAAGCAGAATTACCGCAATGGTAAAATTCAGATGATTCTTCATATTCAAGTCTATTTTGCAATCTTTCCAAGATTTTCTTCTTCTGATTGTCAATAAAATTATCTACATTATCTCTCTTTGCTCTCCATCTATACACAAACCATCCCTTTTTTTCATCTTTAACGCGGATACCTGTTATCAAAGCCTTTCCAAAAAGATCATATAGAACTTTTCGAATAATATTTATTCGAAGACCTGTTGCAATAGCTATTTCTTCGTCAGTTGAATCTTCAGTTTTTAATAGTGCTTTGGCAACATGATGATATTCGTCCCCTCCTATTAGAGATGCAATTTTTACAAAAGGATCTTCACTACTGTCAACACTTCGCATAAAGATATACTATAATAGCGTGACTAAATGATATATAGTTTTCTTAATAATTGCAAGAAATATAGGGATTTGCCCTCCCCAAAATAGTCGTTAGTTTTTGATCGAATTTTTTTGCTATGGCTAGTATGTATTTTATATTTATAGCAGATCATGGTAATACCGATACATCAAAACTGCAATATAGTAATAGAATGAGAGAATTTACTTACTATTGTAAAAAAACATGAGTTTGGGCCATATATCTTATAGACAGTTTTGCTTGTCTGAATGCCCCAAAATTTTTTAATTAATTGGTTTGGATCTACAGAATGGACTACTCAAAACATCAAGCAAACAATTCCAGAATTAAAGAGAAGTAGGTGTAATGAAAAGAAAGATTCTGAATATGCTATTTTGTGGTATTAGACCAGCATTCATTCATGGTGCCACTATCTAGTTAGTTTACAAGTCTTAAAATTGGATAACATCAGATCAAACCAAAAGCAAAAGTTTGTGAAAACAAGTAATGAGGAATAAACCAGTGACCCAACAAAATAAAAATCAACGTCGCCCTCCTGCTTCTGCTTCTCCTCACTTTCCTAATAAAGATATAGCTTGCACCGTAAAAAACGACGTTCCAAGTAAAAAGATATTAGGAATACAATACTATCCCCTCTCTCTGTTAGGGTATAACCACCTGAATAACATTTGATGAATATAATAAAAAGACAACCTAAAATTTGATTAGGATATTTCTCAATCCAACTTCTATTCATACATCTTATTATAATTCATTTAGAGTTTAGCTCTTCCAAGAACTGGTAGATTACCGAGTAGTCTTTATTTTTTCTATCGTTACTATTGTTAGCTGCTCTAAAAAGCTGTTGCGATAAGGAAGTCATAGGTAGGAATAGACGTAAGTCTTGTGATGCATCCATCATTAAATCGATATCTTTTAACATATTTTTTAGGAAAAAGGAAGGTGAATAATCGTTATTTAACATCATTTGACCTTTCCTTTCACTTATTCCAGTTTTAAGTTTCGTAAGATTAAGGATTTGCAAATAAAGATTCAGATCTATTCCACTATGTTTAGCTAAAATTAATCCCTCAGATAGGGACAATGTAATTATGGCTATATTTAGATTAAGTGCCAATTTTATGGAATTGGAAACTCCATTGACCGGGCCAACATAAAAAACGTGCTTGGAAATTTTTTCTAATACATGACAAATTTCTTTAAAAGAGTTTTCATTTCCTGAGACAAGAGAAATAAGTTCCCCCTTTCTTGCGTCATTTGGTCCACCCATCACTGGAGTGCTCAAGAACGCAAATCCGTTCCGCTCCCCTATAAGATTTGAACAGTACAAAGATTGATCAGAATTGACGGTTGTACAATCCGCAATAATTAGTTTTTTGTTACTACATTTCATGACTCCGTTATCCTGAAACAGGATTTCTTTTAACGATTCAAAATTAGTAACACAGGTTATAATTAAATCGCTTTTTTCGGCCAAGGTTTGGGCATCGTTAAATGTTTGTGCACCCTTAGCCTGGAAATATGCGAGTTTGACTTTATTCCTACCATAAACACTCACTCTAGTACCAAGTCCGATCAATCGTTCTATAATTCCAGTACCTAACATACCAACTCCAATTACACCAATTGCCATATCGCTCTTTAGTGACACAATCTTTGAGCATATTAGAACAGTTTTAAATGTATATACAATTTCCAAATGAGAAGGATAAAATAGATACGGAATGGATCACACATATAATATGACTTTTACATTATTAATTGGTAATAACTTTATAACAAACAGTCCAAGAAGCATAAGGTATAATGGAAAATCCTTGTTCACATTAGAACAAGTATCAGACTCACATAATCCCACCATTTCGGTTAATATGGTCGATTCCAACCATAGAATGGTAATTGAAGTCCTAGAGAACATATGCAAATATTGTTCCCCAGATCTCATAATGAAAAAATCAGATCTTGAACATGTTTTGATTGTTGATAAAGATGGTGAAATAGTATTTGAATCCAGAATAATAGATAAAAAAACAATTTTAGTAGGCGGGATTTTTTACGTTAATGATCTAAAACTCACAATTACACAAAACTACATTATTCTGCCAACCCAAAAATGGATAATGCATGATAAGGTTGACGCAAATAATAAAGATATAAACATTACAAATGACGGAATAAGAGTATCTTCTTGATAATATCAATAAGAATGTCTACAAGCAATACTAAAATAAGAATGGATCACTAGCTATCCACGTTTTTCCTTATCTACAATCCAATTACCGGATTTTCTTTTAAGAATCAATGTCCCAACAAATTTTCCACTGCTGTAAACTTTGCAAAATTCTTGGCTTATTCCAAAAAACGCCTCAACGATATTATGTTTTTTATGATACCCAGCTTCGATTACTTTGATATTTAATTTTGTACTTGATTTTTTTATGACGTTTCTGGCTATACTCCAATCTCCACTCCATTCCACCAAATCAAAATCTCCAAAATTTAAGGTATGTATTTGATTCTTTGTAATTGAAATTTTGAACGATTTATTATTCTTTAAGATAAATTCATTTATCCATTTTATTGCCGCATCACCTTTTCCCTTTTCTATTCCAAAATTATTCGCACTAGCCAAAAAATATCAAGTTATAGTAGCATGGTTCTCTATAAATATATAAAAAAAATATAAAAAATAATAAATAGATAATTTATAAAATATT
>DATEOO010000316.1:0-3017 GCA_035274085.1 Candidatus Nitrosocosmicus sp. | reverse complement strand
GTCTTTATCCCATATTTCAGATTCCAAGTATGGACTAATTCTTTTACTTTTCTTTTCTTTGATTTTCAGAAAAGAAGGAGTAACCCAGTCGGATGGATCTATTGGTTCTTCGTTTTGCTGTTGTCTTAATTTTTCGTTATATAGCCATCTAAAAAAATACTTAATCCTCTGTAAATAATCATTCCAAGTTCGCATCCATTTTCCATCAGGATCATCCTCTTTACTTTTTATTTTAGAATCAAGGAATGACAATAACTCTTCCTTTTTAGATATTTGAATGAAATCTATATTTTTTCCAAAGAATTTTGTCATATTAATTAAGGCTTTGATATTCTGATTTTGATAACTTTCAGATGTATTAACAGATCTCAAGTAGAGATAAAATTCATGAATTAATTGAGCATTAATGTAATTATCCAATAATTGAATATTCTTTATAGAGGTCTCTAACTTTACTGGCATTCACACAGCCTCCTGCTATCACGAATATCGGTAATATTCATTGTTTTACGACGAATATAATATAGAAGAACTTGTATATAGACCCGTATACTATGCGGGTTCGGTGGGATTCGGACCCACGACATTTTAACCTCTTTCGATCTGGTTAAGAGCCAGACGCTCTACCTGGCTGAGCTACGAACCCTACGTTTAAATGAAATTAGCGTAACACTATTTAAACTAAACTAAGGATATTTTCTAAGTTATTAATTTAATGAATTTAAAAAGTTATTGGATTGGTTTGGCAGTGGCTGTAGCCTGTTGTTCATTTTGATTAATGATATCAACAATTGCCTCAGAAACTGAGCATTTTAGCCTCTCTTTCTCTTTCAAGACCTTTCTATAGGCCTCTAGAGTTATATAGACTGGAATTGACCCTGTTCCTTCCAACAATGCTTTGACTCTGTACAAACCATTTTCCATACCTCTTTCAGCTATTTTCTTTAGTTTGACTTTATCTATTAGGCCTCCAAGAGGTCCCATGGGCATATCATATACTACTGTCAATGTTGTCTTTGTTTTTTTCTCTTCTAATTCGTCAAAATCAACAGTAATCTGCCAATGTTTAAATGGTCCTTCAATCATTTTTGCAACTATTTTTTTATGTGGAATGTAATCAATGGTTTCACAATCCCATTCTAATTTCTTGCCATCGAAATCACCGCTAATTCTAAAAATTGTACCTACTCCAAATCCGTTTTTAACTTCTAATGGAATTACGTTTAGACCCATATTTTCTGGAAATTGATCTGCCATATGTTCAGGTCTTGCAAAATAAGTGAAAACTTCGCTCAATGGAGCAGCAATATCCATACTCTTACTAATGGTAGTCATAAGATAACTTGATAAGTAATTAATATGAATTTATAGTTTTTCCTAACAAAAAATAAAAAATAGAAGTCTTATGCTAGCGGATTGCTGTTTACAATTTCGTCAAGACATTTTATAATGTCCTGTTTTGAGACTTCTATAGGATTGTTATCTAAATGCCCTCTATCAGGCATAATAACATCTGCTGCTGCATCAAGAGGTTGATTCAATTTTAAGGGCTCAAATTTTAGTTTTTGGCATATTTTCTTGAATCTATCATAATAAACAGAATTGTTAAACTTGTGTGCAACTGTGGTGCATGAAGACAAAGAATATCCGTGTGGCACACCCTCGTTAGAAAAAACATAAGATAGTGCATGGCCAAGTGTGGTCGAGGAGTTGCCAAAGCCTATTCCCGAAAGCATCGCCCCATAAGGCAATAAATCAGGTTTATCATTGATAATAGCATCCTCCAGTATATCAAAGGCCTCTTTACAGAATAATTTTGTTAAAGGATTTGCCAACTTGCTATCATATCCTTCGGAAGCTTGTGCTGCAGCGTCACATGCAGAATTTCGCATAATATTAAACGGGGTTCCAGTCAAAAAGTATGGATCGACAATAGCGGCATCAGCTAAGAAGGCTTCATCCTGCAATAGTTTCTTTTTATGATCAAAACTAACCACAGCGTAAGTGGTCATTTCTGCTCCAGTTCCAAATGTAGTAGGTATCAAAATTTTTGGGATCCCAGTCATTTTACTCAAGTATTTGCACACATCTAGTGAGCTACCACCGCCCAACCCGATATAACAAGAAATATTTTTTCCATCAAATTCATTTTTTATGGTTTCAATGATTTCGATAGCTGGATCAGGAGTGACTTTATCATAAATGTGATAATTTTTTATTCCCATATACTCTATCCATTTTTCATAAATTTTGCTTTCTGTAGTTGTTACTATTAATGCATTGTCAGGGTAATCAAATTCCTTTGCTGCATTTTCCCCGTATGCTATTTTTTTTGGAATTAAAATCTTCCACACATTAACCCTGACATATTTTTTTCAATTTAAATATTTTCTTCTACTATTCAATTGTTGACATGGGATTACGAATTAACCAACAAGTATTATAAAGAGCCTCTGTGATCTTTTGAAATTCAGACCTCTTTTGTTTAACTAGTTTTTCTAATGCAGATTTCTCAACCTTCAGACTCTCTATTTCTTCTTTCAATATATCTATTTGTAAAGGCATATCAAATAGCGGTATATCAAGATCACTCGTAATGTCGTAGACTATTTCCAATTGCTTTAAGAACTTTTCAATATCTCGATCATCATTTCTATAAAAGAAGATTGGTAAATAATCCATCAATTTCTCAACTTTTTCCTCCGACAAATTTAATTTATCTAACAATTTCCGCAACCTAATAGAACGAGATAAGGTAATCAAAGTCAGTTCATTCCTTTTTAATTCTACTGCTACGGCCCTTAAAATGTCAATGTCTAGAATTTCTTGAGTTTTAATTGCGCTAATAATACTTGAGACCGATCCTCGGGATATCTTATTTTTAGTGGCAATATTGTCTCTTGATAAGCCACTGAGCCAATCATTTATGACTTCTATTTTTATTTTTTTGGGGATTTCGTTCGCCATGAATGTATTATTTCAAGAGGTTTATAAAGAAACACTTCCACTGTGCTTCA
>DATEOO010000315.1:0-5493 GCA_035274085.1 Candidatus Nitrosocosmicus sp. | reverse complement strand
TGGACCAATGGGGTATTTTGAAAGAGAGATATTTTCTAACGGAACTAAGAGCGTTGCTGTAAGTATGGCATTGGCATATTGGAGAGGGGTAAAAACCCTCATTGGGGGAGGTGACACCCTTGAGGCCATGAAGATCTCTGGGGTTTCTGAGAAGGAAGTAACTCACGTATCTACAGGAGGAGGCGCTTCGCTCAGATTTTTAGCGGGAGATGAGATGCCTGGAATAGATATTTTACACAATTGATAAAAAATATCTAGTCTAATAGGTTTGAATGTAGGGAAACTGTTTCAATATTATTTCATAACGCATTCGACTAAGATAAACCGATTTTACGCTTTTTGTTATGTTTAAGCAGTGGGTGTGATATAAACAACCGAAATGGAAACAAATTAAAGATATAGTTCCTCTATTAGGTAGACCGTTATTGCCAAGTATTCTATAGGTAACCTTTTTCCTTCACTACAACTAGAGCACTTAAATTGGATGTAAAAACAGTCAAATTCTAAAAGGCATCTTTTTCAATTTTTTTGAATTGCTCCTTCACGAATGTTGTTTTAATTAAACTTTCAGGCTGTACTTTATGTAATAATATTCATCTTTTTTTATAATGTACTCTATAGAATAAATAATTGTCAAGTTAATATTATTCATCAATTTTGACTTTAGCATTAAAAGCAGACTATTATGATGCCATAGTCGGAGGTGGGAGTGTTTCTGGGCTAATGGCGGCTCGAGAAATGTCGTCTAGAGGTCTTAAGGTTTTAGTTCTAGAAGAAGATCACGAAATTGGAACACCAGAACATTGCGGGGGAGTTGTCAGCCAAAAAGCACTAGAAAGTCTCGGAATAATACCTAGATTGAAAACAATAGATAATGATATAAAGAGCGCCTTAATCCGGTCCCAGAGTAGCTCTTTTGAAATAAATTCTGAAAATCAGAGGGTAATAGTGATCGATAGGAGATCTTTTGATAAGGAGATTGCCCTTCAAGCTCAAAGAAATGGGGCGGAAATAAACACCAGGAGTTCCATCATTTCCGTTAGTTTCGAACAGAATCAATTCAAAATAAAAATTCAAGGAGGAAAAGTATTTGTTAGCAAATTTTTTGTAGATGCCAGGGGAGTTGGAAGACTAGTAAACAAGGGCAAACGGAATATAATCCCATCTGGACAGTATGAAGTTTATGCACCTTGGATAATGAAAGACACAATAGAAGTTATTTTTGATTCTGATCTATATCCGGGCTTTTTTGCCTGGATTATTCCAACCGGTGAGGGAAAAGGCAAAGTAGGCGTGGCAGGTAAGAATATAAATCCAAATTTATCCATAGAACGGTTCCTGGAAGCTAGGGGCAAGCCATATTCAATCATCAGAAAGATTTATGCTCCTATATGGATTAATGGCTATGTCAAGCCATTTTTTAACGGTAAAACCGTTATTGTAGGGGATGCTGCCGGGCAGACCAAACCAACAACTGCAGGAGGGATTTATACTGGAGGCATGGGAGGTATTTATGCTGGTCGCGCTATAGCCAAATCTATTTCGGATGGCGATAGTTCTTCTCATCTAGAAAAGTATGAGGATAGTTGGCTAGATAGATTCGGGGGTGAGTTTGATAAATTACTCTTATTTAGGCGAATACTAGAACGATTAGATAATAGAGCATTGGACAAGATATTTACCGAGGTTTCAAAAAATACCATGGAAAAGATCTCCTCCACTGGGGATTTTGACTTTCACTCTTTTGCTCTCAAACGCTTCTTGAATACTCGGATGACCATAAATTTGATGCGAACTCTCATGGGAAATGAATATCGCAAAATTGTTAAGGATCTAAGCAAGATATAAATGCGGTTTGCAAGCCTTTAGATAACATGTCTAAGCAGTTACAATTACCAGTTTGTACCTCTTGTAACAGACCCATCATGCCTAACGATGCATGTGTAAGATTTTATTGTCCAAATTGTGGGTATGTTATAATCTGGAGATGTCAGAGTTGTAGAGAATTTGCCAGGCCGTATAAATGTGTAGGGTGTGGCTTCGAGGGACCGTAATTAATATGACTAGACTTGTAGCACGGATCAAGATTCTACCAGCAGATTCAGAAACTGATATGGAATCATTAGCAAATGTTCTGAAATCAAATGTTCCTGAGGGTATGGAATTGAAGGCTCACGCTAAGGAGCCAATAGCATTTGGATTAAATGCTCTTGTAGGTGATTTCCTGTTAGATGATGCTGAAGGAGAAATGGAAAAACTAGAAGAATCCATAAGAAAAATAAAAGGGGCTGGAGAACTTCAAGTCATCAACATTAGCCGACAGTCTGTAAAGATGAAATAATGTCTAATAATTAGCATTCGGATTGATTTGAAAAAAAAGGATAAATCTTTCACTGGTTCCCACAAGACAGCAACTATTAAGATGAAAGTTGCTGAGTGTAAAATTAAAGATGTAGGAAAGAAAAAAGCAATTCTAGATCGCAATTCAATGGAAAAATTGGGAGTTACCGATGGTGATGCAATAGAAATTGCAGGGAAGAAAATAACAACCGTTTCTGTTTTTGGTTTTGATGATAAAAATAAAAAAAACGGATGGATTCATATTGATGGTCAAACACGACAAAATGCAGGTATTAGCCTTAATGATTATGTTTTGGTCAAAAAGACTGATCCTAGACCTGCCGAAAGAATAGTCTTGTCATGCAATACTTCTAAGAATTTTTCAGATGAATTTTATTTGTATCTCAATAATCGATTTGAAGGGTACCCTGTGACTAAAGGTGAACAATTTACCCTCAATTTTTTGGGGACATCATTGGAGTTCAAAGTCCACCGTACAGTCCCTAAAGAGGTAGTAAAAATTACCAAGTTTACCAAGATAATGATCAGAACTGGTGTAGAAAAGCTCTACCACGAAAGTTACCATGTTACATACGAGCAAATTGGTGGCTTGAGAAATCAAATCTCACGTTTGAGAGAAATTGTGGAGCTTCCTCTCAGGCATCCAGAAGTATTTTCAAAAATAGGAATCGAACCGCATAAAGGAATTCTACTTTTTGGTCCACCGGGATGTGGAAAAACCCTTATTGCCAAAGCATTGGCAGCAGAATCGAAAGCAAATTTTTATATCATTAATGGCCCCGAAATCGTGAACAAATATTATGGCGAAACAGAAAGCAAACTAAGAGAGATTTTTCAAAAAGCCAAAGAATCGGCTCCTAGTATTATATTCATTGATGAAATTGACGCTATTGCACCTAAAAGAGAGGATACATTTGGGGATGTAGAAAAAAGGGTTGTAGCGCAATTACTGGCTCTCATGGATGGAATGTCTGATAGAGGAAATGTAGTTGTATTAGGAGCTACAAACAGACCAGATAGTTTGGATCCCGCTTTAAGAAGACCGGGTCGTTTTGATCGTGAAATAGAAATAGGAATCCATAATGTGGATGGAAGATTCGAAATATTAAAAATCCATACCCATGAAATGCCACTCGATTCAGATATTGAATTAAGAGGTCTAGCAAAACTTTTGAATGGCTATACTGGTGCAGATATTAAGGCCCTCTCCCGAGAAGCTGCAATGAAGTCTATAAGGAGAACCCTTACCGATTTTGATTTAGAGAATCAAAATCAAGTGCCTTCTGAAATTTTAAACGGTATAAGAATTAATCAACAAGATTTCCTCAACGCTATGAAGGAAATTATACCAACTGCATTAAGGGAATTTTACGTAGAACCCACAAATATCACTTGGGATGAAGTCGGAGGTCTAGTTAAGGAAAAAAGTATGCTTCGAGAAAATCTGTTGTATCCAATCATGTCTCCTGAAAAATTTTTGAAAATGGGAATAAAACCAGCTAAAGGGGCATTAATATTTGGTCCATCTGGATGTGGAAAGACGCTACTCGCGAAATCCTTTGCAAATGAAGGATCCATGAATATTATTTTTGTTCGAGGCCCAGAAGTATTATCAAAATGGGTAGGGGAATCGGAAAAAGCCATCAGGGAAATATTTAGGAAAGCACGATCCTCTTCTCCATGCATAGTTGTTTTTGATGAATTGGATTCACTAGGTCGACCACGTACCTCTGATGACATTTCAGGGAATGAAAGGGTTTTATCTCAAATCTTGTCTGAAATGGATGATTCTGGTAACTTTGGAGTTATAGTAATAGGTATTACTAGTAGACCAGATCTTCTGGATACTTCGCTTCTGAGACCGGGGAGGTTTGACCTCATAATATTTGTTAACCCACCGGATGAGATCTCTAGGAACGATATTCTATTAAAAATAACCTCCTCCATGCCCATTTCTTCTGATGTAGATCTGAACAAGATATCATCGCTAACCAAAGGATTTAGTGGAGCAGATCTAGTAGCTCTATGCAGATTTGCAGCAATCAGTGCGATTCACAAAAATTCGGAAATGATCTTTAATGTGGATTTTGAAGAAGCACTAAACTCCGTAAAGCCATCAATAACAAATGATATACATAACTGGTACTCATCAATAGAAAAAAAATTGACAACTGCCATTCCAAAATTCCAGGACAAAATATTTTACGGTTGATATGACTATAAAAAATCTCTTATTTCTAAACCTATAATATGCTCTATGTTAGAATGGATATTGTGAATTATCCTTTAAGAAATATTATATTTGAAAAGATTAAACACCTAGGTACTACTACCGATCAGGATTTGTTAAATTCTCTTTCTAAGGATGATGTTAGTGTATTAGAAGACGAATTTAACAAAGTACTATTGGACCTAGAGATTTATGGTCTCATTAGAGTTAGTTGGTTGACAAAAGATAAAAAAAGAATCGAATTAACGGAATAAAAAATTTAGTTAGGCTCCTCTTAGGTTTAGATTCTTTCTAGAATCTGTAATACCACAATGCATCAAGGGCAATTGCTACAAAAATGATTACCAGATAGGGAGCTGTCACCTTGTATGCCTTCCATGCTAACTCTGGCGTTGGATTCTTTAAGAGTTTGTAATGGTAGAGAGTCATCAGAGATCCAGACACTGCTGCTACACCTACGTATAAAATTCCTAATCCAAAAAAATACAATGAAAGTGAATAGGGAATTAATATCAAAGAATTTATGAAAATATATTTAGCCGTTACTTGATTACCATATATAACCGGAAGCATGGGTACTTTAGCTTTTGAATATTCTTCCCTTGCTTTGATGGCCAAGCACCAAAAATGTGGTGGTGTCCACATAAAGACAATCCATCCTACCAAAAATCCTAAAACATCTATACTATTTGTGGTTGTTGCCCATCCTGCCATAGCAGCTGCACTTCCTGCAAAACCGCCAATTACAATATTCCAAACATTCCTTCTCTTAAGAAGTAACGTGTAAATAACTACATAGAAAAAAATTCCCAACCCTATCATAAAAGTTGCCATTGGATTTAATGTGAACCATGAGAGGGTAACCGATATTATACACAAGGCCAGGCCATAAATCAAAACAT
>DATEOO010000314.1:0-5256 GCA_035274085.1 Candidatus Nitrosocosmicus sp. | reverse complement strand
TTAATTTATCATTTAGAAACAACTTGAAAAGAAATCCATACTTGCCTGTGTTTTGGTGTGGAACTTGCTTGCCTGCAGCATCTATCACTGTTTTAATATAATACTTGTCTATTCTTTCCATATCCATAGTATAGGGACTTTGCTGGACAGACTCTGAATAAAGCTCACCCAAATAGTTTGATGTAATATCAAGATTATTTTTGTCTAAGGCTTGTTTTATTGCATTGGCAGCCCTTGCTGCATCATCAATACCTACATTTAATCCCTCGATTCTTGGTCCAATGAATAACCCTCTTCCTGCTGCATCGCCTATGAACAATATGTTTTTTATATATGGTTTTTTCATCCTACAGCGTTTTCCATCAGGAATTAATTTCGTACTATACTCTAATTCTACATAATCTGTTACAAATCTTGTATTATATTTTTCAAGCAATTCCTTGTGGATAGCATCTATTTTTGCCTTTGCTTCTTCAATAGATTTGAATTCCTTATCTTCAAGGAATCTCTTTTTTCCAGCATGAGAATAATACTCAAATCTCAAATTCTCCCATTTTTTGATCTGCTTATTAACTGCAAACTTTATTCGCAATTGCTCCATCTTAGACAAGGTTTTATCTGGATAGGGTTCTAGTGCCACTTCATCTTTGATATATTCTTTAACAAATGGATTATTTAGGAGTGCGTTGATAAGATTATTTGGTCCTGTTGGATTTGACATCAAAGAGTCATAATGATATACTGCCCCCGCAGAAAGAGATTCAATATTGGTATATAGAAAACCTCCCCCAATGTGATCAAGTGTTATATCGCCAGCAAAAATATGAGCTGTTCCTTCCCCAGGATTTAAACTAAATCTCTCTTCTATTATTTCTTCTGGTAGTTTAATAACAACCTTTACTCCTTGATACAATTCTGGTGGGGAAAATTTTTGTCGTGCCCCTGTAATTTCTGCAATCTCAGAATTTACCCCATCAGAAGCAATTACAGCTTTGGCTTCAAAATCATCTAGTTCGTCGGTTTGAATTATTGTTTTGCCTTTTTCATTATCGTATCTAATATTTCTAACATGAACTCCACTTACAATTCCTCCGCCATTTCTTTCTGCGGCTTCCAGGGATTGTTTGGCAAACCACGAGTTTAATTTATTTAATAATACAGAACAACCAAAATTAGATTCATAGTCATGAGAGTCTGTCAAATCTATTGACAGGACTTTATCTTTAGATACACAGTTTAGAATATATTTTGTAATTTGCCTTTCCCAGGGTTTTTCTTGTAGGAAATTTTCAAAAATTTCATCAACATTATGAACCTTACCAGTTTTAGGATTTTTTGAATATAGTATACCTCCCGAGACGTTCTTGGTTCCTACTGTAGAACCAGCTTCTATCAATACAGTTTGAACCCCCATAGAGGATAGTTGCTTTAATGCAGCTAAACCAGCAGAACCCCCACCAATTATTACAACGTCAAACTGTTCCAACTACGGTATTACCTCTTTCTTGTTTTGTTTGGGTCATCTGTTCCCTCTCAAGCTCTTCTATCATGACCGGCAATACATCCTCTATTCTTCCCTTAATGAAAACATCGCATTCATTTTTTATTGGAGCATTTTCATCAGGATTAATTGCTATGATAAATCCTGAATTTTTCATTCCGGCTAGATGCTGAGTGGCCCCGCTAATACCCAATGCGATATAAATGGTAGGTTCGACTTTATGACCACTTGTTCCTATCACTCTCTCTGGTGTAATATAAAGCGAATTCATCTTGTCACTTAATTTAAAAGGTTTTTTTGAAATTGGAAGTGAGATACCAATTTCGGCGTTTAGTAGCTTTGCAAGTTTCTCTATTAACTTTATGTTCTCTTCTGGAGACTCTTTTATTCCTCTTCCAAAACTTATTATAGTTTTATAACTGCTAAAATCGATTGTGTCTTTAAGAATATTTCTATTTAGAACCTTGATTTCAAGATCTTTTGCATCAAACTGTGGACTATATTCCTCAATTATTCCAATTCTAGATATGTCTCTTTCTAAAGGTTCGAAAACACCAGGAATGATACTGCATGCTTGAGGATGATAATCTCTCTTTATTTCTGGATTTTTGTTATCCAAGCAAAGAATAGTGGTCCAAAGAAATCCAGAGAAATCGGGTCTATACATCATTAGTGTTTTTTCAAATGTTAACATTTGTCCTTTTGTTTTATGTTCATGTCTAAATTCGATATCTTCTATTACTAGTTTATTAATATCAGATGCCAACCCAGATTCTAGCTCAGCTAATACTGTAGAAGATAAGTGTCGTCCTGTACTATCAGCAGCAAAGAACATGTACCTAGGTCGTTTATATTCTTTAAAATATTCGGGTGATATCTTTTCGACAAATTTTGGATTGGTAACTATTTGAACAATTACTTTAGTGTGTATTTTGTTGATATGATATTGTAGTTTTGGATCGTCTGCAAAAATAACAGCATCTGCACCATAATAAATCAATTCCTTGCATAAATCTTTAATATTGTTACCCAAAATGACTGCAATCACCTTTTCATTCAGTGAATATTTTTTATTAAAATCATCGATAAGCCTCCTTGCTTCAGATAACATTTCTAGCCCGACAGGGATAATTTTACCATCTACCTGTTCTACTATGACATACAAGTTTATGTATTTACTGATCTCATTGGTCTTCTTGATGCTTTCAACCTTTTTATCGTCTGATTCTTTATTCGCATCTGTCAAACTAGTGGTTTGCTGCATGGTCTTGCTCACATTTTCATTCAATTCTTTCATGCTCATTCACCCTCATCAACTCTCAAATTGTTCATGTAATTGTCTCATGGATTTTCTCTAGAAGATTAGAGATTTCTCTAGCATCGATATTCTCAACGGTCTGTGCGCTCCTGTTCGATTTGATTTTAGGGATCTTTTCTACTTTGTAGACTATTGTAGGTGAACCAGGTAATCCTACTAATTTTGGATCAACTCCCAATTCGCTGGCATTAAATACTTTTAACATAGATTTATAATTGCTTGATCTTATCATGGCCTCTTTTTGATATTTAGAGGCGCTCAATCTTTGAGAAACCGTCATGAAAGGAGATTTGTAAGATGGATCTATTGCAATAAACACAGGTAGAGGTGCTTGCACCTGTTCAATTAAATTATAATTTCCATATGAAACAAGGCGCATAGCAGTTATTACTCGTGTTTCGATATCTATTTCATACCTTATAACATTCCCTAAGAAAGTAAAACCCAATTTCCAAGCAGTTTGAGGACCCGTCTGGCCAGTTTCACCATCTGATGCTCTAAAACCTGAAAATACAATATCCATCGGTTTTCCATCGTTCATTTTGGATATCCCAGTTTTTAGAACCTCTGCTGTTGATAGGGTATCTGCACCTGCAAACGATCTGTCACTGTATAGATGTAATTCCTCAGCGTCAGATAATAATAATGATTGATCTAAAGCCAATTCGGCCATTGGTGGACCCATAGTTCCAATACATATACGCGCACCATACTTCACTTTAGCATAAAAGGCAGCTTGCGTTGCAATTGCACTATGATGTCCCAAAATAGTTTTAGTTTCGGCTCTGTTTAATGTCCCGTCCGGATTATAACTTACATTTCCATCAGAAAAATCCGGCTCTAATTTTATAATTACCGCAATATTGAGACTCATGATATTTGCACAAATGCATCTCGTTTAAGAGCTTCTAGTGTATGTTATATACTTTTAACTATTGAACTTTAGATTTTCTCATGAGATCGACGAATAATATGAATATGGTAAATAATTTGCAATATTAAACGATAAGTCAGAGTGCAGAAAAATATTTAAACATTTGGAACCTATTCTCAATATTCCGATATCTCCAAGGAGAGTACTGAATAATTACAATGGCTAATCTTCTTATAAATAAATGATTTGCCACAGGCCACTTGAATCCGTAACTTAACTAATTTACCAGGAATTAATGACTGCAATATTGACAAGAAGTATGCTTGTTAATTATTATGTCTCTTAAAAATATATGATTTCTTAATTTTTTCTTTTAGAATCTCTATAGGCTCCTCAAAAGGTTCAACATTCCTATTAGGCATCATAGGCATATATTTAGCAATTTTCTTCGTTCCTTTCATTGAGCGATACAATTCAACTGTTTCATACATTGACTTTATAGGTTCTTCTCTTTGTAAACTCGAGTATAGGCTGGTTAAAAGGATGAATGCTTTCGTTTCATCGTTAATGCGGCCCAATAGCTTTTCTAGTTCCTCAAATGGCTTAATAACCTGGTCTATTATCTTTATGATCTTTATATCGACAGGATTTGCACTAAAATAATCTGAAAAATAAATATCTGATTCATGATAGTTCAATTGGCCTTCTACGTTGCTTAGTAACTTGAATTTAATTCCATAATCAAAAAATTTATTCTGTGTCCTAGAGGGATATTGATTGGGCCTATATTTAGCCTCAGATATATGAGTCAAGTAGGATGTTTTAATCTATTATGACGCGATGCGTTCCATTTCCTACTAAAACTTTGACCGCAGTAGTTGCATTTATGAATATTATCTTTCATTATGAAACTATACAATACTAACATAAATGAGTTACTCAGAGTAACCCTTCAACAAAAAACTAAACGATGCTTTTATTTCCAATATTTTTTTCCGTCTTATTGAGCCAAGTTCAGAATTAACATTGAGCAAGAAATTTGGTCGACATCATCTCAGTGAAATTGATTTACTTATAGAGCATAACGGCTGGTTGTAAAAGCATGACCTCGTTGCTGTTAAAATACATAAATTTTAATAAGGTGAGGACGAGAAATATTAAACTAAATTTTCTCATTGATTTCAAAATATTGAAAGGCCTAACTAATTAATCTCAAGTGCTCGGTCTGTTGGCGGGAATATATCTTCTCACTACGAATTTAATCTAGTTGCTATCTGAATCAGAGTGTTTCATGTAACAGACAAACTAACCAACCAAATACCTTACAACAGAATTATTAAAAAAAAATCCTAATGAAGTTTAAAAAATATTCAAATGGTGAGTAGCAGTCCAACTCAAGTGGGCTGTTTACTCATAATCTGGGATCTGATAGAAGACAAGGATTGATCAATTTGATAAATGGCTAATTTATCGTTTCCTAGCAAATCAAATTTTTGCAATATTGTCTGAAATAACATCTCTTCTTCTATTTGTTCAGTCACGAACCATTGCAAGAAGGAGTAT
>DATEOO010000313.1:0-5266 GCA_035274085.1 Candidatus Nitrosocosmicus sp. | reverse complement strand
TATATTATTTGAACCCCTGATCCACGGGTTTCTTCAATAATTGCCCATTATTTGATCTGGAGCCCGTTGCGATGCCTGGCTTCGCTACGACCCCACCTTAATATAGGTTTTTTAATTGTAACTATAAGTTTTTCTAAATTTTAATTAGTGTATGAAACAGAAAATTGCTCAATATGTGTCAAATAAGCCTATTCCATAAAAAATATATGGTTTGTTAATCACAATATTATTAACATTGGCAAAATCTATTGATTATGATGTTCTTTCTTCAGCAAAAAATAAAGAACTCGAGACTAATGAAAAATGGGGTTTAGCAGAAGAATCTGAATATTTTGCTAATAAGGTAAAGCTATATCGTCAAGATAAATTGAATGCAGATGAATTTAGACGTTTTAGACTTCAAAACGGTGCGTATGGCTCTAGATTAAATAGTGAATTTAGTATGATAAGAATAAAGGTTCCAGGTGGGGATATCACGCCTACCCAGCTTGAAAAGATTGCCAGTCTATCGGAATCATTCTCAATCGGATCTGCTCATGTGTCTACCAGACAAAATATTCAATTGCACTGGGTGCAATTAGAAGATGTAAGTGAAGTATTTCGCGGTTTAGCTGAAGTAGGACTTACTTCTAGGGAGGCTTGTGGTAATACTATTAGAAATGTAATGTGCAGCCATTTTGCGGGAGTATGTCCTAATGAACCATTTGATACTACTCCTTACGCTAAAGCAATAGCGAGGTTTTTTCTAAGAAATCCTATTTGTCAGAATCTTCCCAGAAAATTTAAATTTAATTTTTCATGTTGTCCAGAACATGGTTATGTAAGGATAGCCGACGTGGGTCTTGTTCCTACAATCCGTGATGGAGTAAGAGGCTTCCGGGTCTACTTGGGAGGCGGCTTAGGCGCTGCCTCTTTTATAGGTCATTTATTAGAGGAGTTTACTCCAGAATCTAGGCTTTTATCTACTTCTATAGCAACAATTCGACTTTATGATCGACTAGGAAATAGAGAAAATCTTGCAAGAAATAGGATGCGTTATTTGGTCAGTGAAATCGGATGGGAAAAATTTCAGGGTTTATTGTTGAAGGAACGAATCCTGGTTGAAGCAACAATCTCTATCCCCACGAAAAAATCATACGATGGTTTTTTGAATACCGGAGATTTGAGTAATACTTCAATTTCCTCTACCTCTACGAAGAGTAAAATTACATTACCGGTAATAAATTCCAATTCTGCAGACACACCATACACTCGATGGCTAAATACCAATGTTGTTGCTCAGAAACAGTCTGGTTATTATAGTGTGTATGTAACCTTAGGTGCAGGCGATATCACCTCTAGTCAGTTAAGGATTTTTGCAGAATGTATCAGGGAATTTTCTCTAGAAAAAAAAGCCCGAACGACTCCCCAGCAAAACTTTCTGGTCCGATATATAAAAGCAGATCAATTGCCAAAGGTTTTCCAAAAACTATCCGGCAATGGACTAGGGAATCCTGGTGCAAATACAATTGTATCTACTGTAGGCTGTTCCGGGACTACATCATGTAATCTAGCCATTACTAATTCTCATAGGCTTGCAAAGGAAATTCAAAGTAGATTTTTGGAATTAAATATTGATTTAGATAAAGACTTTGTTGATTCTACTATCAAAATTAGCGGATGTCCTAATTCCTGTGGACAACATGAGGTCGCAACTATCGGTTTCTATGGTGGTGCTACTCGGATTGGAACATCCATGGTTCCAATCTACACAATGCTTTTTGCAGGTAGTACTAGCGAGAATGGTGAACTGGGCAAGGCAATCATGCGTGTTCCAGCTAAAAAGGTGCTCGATGTAGTTCTCAGAATATTTGAACATTTCAAAAAAGAAAGGACAGGTAATGAAAAATTAAGTGAATGGATTTACAAGATTTCAAATGGAAATGGATCTGGCGAAATTAAGAATATAGATGACATGAAGAAGCTACTTTTACCTATAATTGAGTTACCTGCATTTTCCGCCGCTCCTGATTTTTACAAAGACTATGGAACCGATACCAATTTTGTAGCAAAAACTGCTAGAGGTGAATGTGCTGCTTGAGCAAATCCATAAAGCGAAAGAAAAGTGATGCCAAGGCAAATGTAAAGGCAAAGATAGTTAATAAACGTGTAAAAGCAAAACCTTCGTTAACACCATCTTTGAATTTTGTATGTGATATTGATACTCTAAGAACCCTAATAAAAAAAAATAAAGTTAGGGTTGTAGATGTCAGAAAAAGAGACGAATATTTGAAAGGTCATATAAAGACCTCCGTTTCTTTACCATTAGCTGAATTATTATCCAACGATGACCCTGAGTCTATAATTAATATTTTGAATAATCTCGGTATATCAAATGACACTTTGGTAGTCATTTACGATGATACGTTTGGTGCACTAGCGTCAAGGGTGGCATGGTCATTTAAGTTTGTTGGACACAGAAATGTTGCGTTATTGGAGGTTACCTATGATAATTGGAAAAAATTAGGTTTAGAAATTGAAAGAAAGTCTAACAAATATTCTAAAGCTTCACATTCTATTGATATAGACTATTCCATATTTGCGGATGCTGAATATATAGAAAATGCTCAAAATGATAAAAATAAGATTATAATTGATTCTCGAGAAAGATTAAATTTTTTAACAGAACACATTCCTAATTCAAAGAATATTCCATATACCATGTTGCGCTCGGAAAATTCCATTTTAAGAAATCCTTCTGAACTTAAACGATTCATGGAAAATAGGGGCATCGACTTAAACAATGAGATAATCACTTACTGTGGAAGCGTCGGAACGTTGTCAGGATTAGCCTTTTTTGCCTTAAAGACCGCTGGAATTTCAAACGTGAAGCTATATCCAAAATCATTTAAGGAGTGGAAATCTCTTGGAAAACCCAAAACCGAATTCAAAGATGCTAACTACTGGGATCTTTCAGCAGAGTGAGTGTCTTATTTATTTCTTTATTTCTCAAACCATTCGTTAATTCTTTCTAACTCGCAGCCGTTCACAGTTATTTTTATGGGTCCCAATGGGGATTCATTCTCATTTTCTACTAATACCACCACGTCAGAAAATGCAGCCTGTTTGTTTAACAAAAACCAAGTACTTTGCATGTTGTAGTTGTTATACAGAATTCTTTGTAAAACAGCCAGTGTTTTTTTTGACCTTATCTTGTCTTTTATTTTTCTCAAACCATCAAAATTATTCATCTTGGTATACAAATTATTCTTTCTTATTGCTAGTTCTGAATCTGGTAATAGATTTTTGACAGCAAAAACCACTTTTTGTGTGTCTTCAGTCAAATTAATTGGAGTTATGACAATAACTTCCATACTTTCAAGATCCATTTTTGTTCTATGTGGTAAGAAAGCTTTTTTGCTTCCAGTTGTCATACTCATCTGACCACTTTTTAATAATTACTTCTACGTGATTCTTAAGCTCGATCAAAGATAGATCATTATTTGAAATCGATTCGTCGGCCAGAGCTATAGCTTTGCTTATGCCTACACTCATCTCACGTTCGTCTCTTTGTAAAAACCTTTCATGATTTGATGGTGTATCAGACCTGTCTCGTAATTTTATATGATTATATCTAATGGTTGATGATGCATGAATAGCTAATAACTTTACAAAACCTATACTTTTTAATACGATATACTCCTCATAGCTTCTAATCCCATCTACTACAATCAGACTAGAATTTTCTAATTTTTTAATCTTCTCCATTACCAACCTTGCAACAACTTCATTTCCGTGATGCTTTCTTAAATTTTTCATCAAATCGCCAAGACTTTTGTCATCCATCAGCAAGTTATTTTCAACAGCTTTTTCCCTTATTATGTCTCCCATAGTTATTAGATGAAATCCTTTACTTTGTAGGAAAGTAGCAACTGTCGATTTTCCTGCACCAGGCATTCCTGTTAAACAAATTATGAATTGGTTTAGAACCGACAATCTCTAATCTGATCTGTGAACATTGTATCAATATTTGTTTTTTGATTACTTCGGTTTTGAGAATTAATATAGATATAACTTCATGTGATTGTATTCATGCGTATATTTGTGGCAATAGATATTCCAAAGGTTGAGAAAATAATCCATATTCAGAATCAAATTATGAAACAATATGAATTTGTCCCACATCATGTTAGACTTATCAACAGTCATAATCTTCACATGACAATAATGTTTTTAGGAGAAAAGACCGATTTTGAAGTAAGAGAAATTATAACCAATTTGAAAAGTTTAGATTTTGATCCGTTTGAGATTAGATTCACTAATGTAGGGTGCTTTCCAAAAAACTCTAATCCAAGTGTTATCTGGTTGGGGGTAGATAATCCAAGTTCTAAAAAATTAAATGACCTTTATGATACAATTTCAAAGTTGCTAGAAAAAGATGTCAATCACGGAAAGGAAACACAAAAAAATTCTAGTAAAGAAAAATCTGTGTATATTCCTCATCTTACAATTTTTCGTATGAATCGACATTCTAAGAGTCATATTTCTTTTGATCCCGCTTCTCAATTTGATCCATTTACAGATGAGATATGTCAAATTAAGTTAAAGCAAAGCATGCTCACAGCAGATGGCCCTAAATATTTTGATTTGTTTACCATTGATGCACGAGCGTAGAAGAAATGACTAATTCTAGTATCAATAAATTAATCGAAGGAATATTAAAGGAATGTACACCTACATCAGAAGAAGAAGTTAACCTTCATGAAATGGCTAATAAGGTGAAGAATAAACTTGAATCTTGTGTTTCGGAATATAAACTTGGTTTTATGATAACGGAAATCGTATTTGGTGGATCTTTTGCTAAAGATACATGGATTAAAAACGAGGCCGATATTGATATTTTTATCAAATTCAAGAATGATGTTGATTATGGTCATTTTGAAGCTTATGGAAAGTTAATCGGAATGCAATCTTTAAAGGAATACTCTCCGTATCTTAGATATGCGGATCATCCTTATGTGGAAGCTTATGTTGACGGAGTTAAATTTAACATTGTCCCCTGCTACGATGTTTCCTTTGGAGATTGGAAAAGTGCAGCTGACCGTTCTCCGTTTCATACCTCTTATGTAATCAGTAATTTGAACCAGGAAAAGAAAAATCAAGTAAGAGTACTTAAAAAGTTTTTGAAATCTCTAAAAATTTATGGGGCTGAGATTTCTATAGAAGGATTTAGTGGATATGTTTGTGAAGTCCTAATTTTGAAATTTGGATCTTTTTTATCTACTAT
>DATEOO010000312.1:0-5002 GCA_035274085.1 Candidatus Nitrosocosmicus sp. | reverse complement strand
GATATTTTATATTGTTAATACAATTTATTGTTCTGGCAAACTCATTATTATTAGATTGTTCAAATTCAATTATGAATATGACTAGAATACTCATTTAGATAATCTCATCTGTTGACTAAAATATCAAAAATTTTTTTGGATAATTCGAGAAAAAAATTTACTTCAAAGTTGTCAGAGATTATTTATATTAGCTTTTGTGATGGTTTTGACGATTTAACTTTTGAAATTTAGGGTAGTACTTAAAATATTAAATTCAAAAGTAGATAAATTATTATCACTGATTGATTTTCATCACGAAGGTATCTTCAGATAGTTTAAAACCTAACTTTTCATAAAAGCTTCTATTCTTATCTGAACAATAAAGTAATATTTTGGTGCAATGTTTTATCGTTTTTGCATAATTGATTACATTTTCTATGACTTGCTTACCTATTCCTAATCTTTCATATCCTTTTCTTACCGCCACATCTTCAATATATCCCACTATCATACCATTATTGATAAATTTAGGTTCTAAAAGTAGTGTTGCAGTCCCTACTATCTTATGGGTTTCAGTATCCTCAGCGACAAATATTTTATGTAAAGGATTTGATTTTATTTTTTCTAATATTTCTTTCGCACGGGTATGATCTAAGTCACTAGGAACTAAATTATCTAAAACCTGTAAAAATCCTTTATCTATATCTATATATTCTAATTCGTGTATGCCTATCAAGTATTATTTTCACAAATGCTTGCAATATTAGTTTTAGTAATATTATAACTCTTATACCACAAATTACTCAGTCTAATTTAAGTAAATCAGAATAATTAACAAAGATATAAGACTCTTTTTCTATTAAATATTTTATCATTTTAAGCTGATCTGTTAAAGCTTCATCTGGGTCAAATGGTGGATGAATGGCCATCCTAAATAGTCCATAGGACTCGCCATCAATGTTGAATAAATGACCGTAGAATTCCTTTCTGTTTTGCCCTACTGACTTTTTATTTTTTTCTTTGTCACCCTGTTGATCCCAATTCATTACAGGAGATGTCAGATATTTTTTTCTCTTTTTTATAAATTCTAAACCCGACCTAGCCTCTGCCATATCAAAATTTAAATCATGTAATGCCTCAATAGCCTGTCGGCTCAAATACCATGCTGGAGGAATAAACGTCTTTGGTCGAGGTAATTTAACATCAAAAAGGATATCTAGACCCGTTTGTATATCTTTTTTTTCTTCTTCTTTGGATTCGGAATCATAATCTTCTATTTTTCCATCGATTTGGTGATATAGACCATGCAAGGTAAGTTCTACACTATCTGATTGTATAAGCATCGATATTTGTTTGCAAAAGTCAATATTTTCTTTAAGATTGTACCTTTTTTGATAATTTGGAACAATACTCAAGTTATATTTTATATTCATCTTACTTAGTTGATCCGTGGTCTTTTGCAATTTTTCTGAGCATGATGGATTAATGTCATGGATAGTCACAATACATAATTTTCTATCTATCACTACCAGTCAATAAATGATTAAGAACATAAAGTATAAAGAGTATTTAATTTAGTTGGTACAACTGTGCAATATTCTTTGACACAAATAGATTGATCTCAGTTATAGTTGCAGTTACAGTCTCTATTTTTAAAGTATCTAAAACTATACATATCCATATTAATTGCTATTATTACTGTAGGGATAGGCCCTTTTGTTCTGATACGACTAGATGCTAAAAAATATTTTTATGGCAAAATTATTGTACTTGTAAATTTTAAAATTATAGAAGGGATTGAAAGGCCCCCCCGCTTACCTCCCGATTGGCTAATTCTAAATCATTTCATTTCATATCATTCATCTTATCCCTCGTATTTGAATACAAGTAATGAGCCGGGATTCCAAAGATTAGTAGTTGCACCTCCATCTATTGCTTGAGCAGGTCCTGATGAGTCAGTTATTACGTATAAGATACTACCATCTGGACTAAACGCTAAATCCCTGTATCTATTTTCAGAGTGGAATAGTTCTACTGGATCCTTGCTTAATGCAGTACCATTTTTGTCTACTGAAAGTTGGAATATCTTGCCTGCTTTTAGTGAAGTCATTAGCAAAGTACTATTCCATCCCGGAATATAATCAGATGTATACAAATCTAAGCTGGATGGAGCTACGGTTGGATTGCATATGTATGCTAATTGTCCGCAGTTATGTTTACTGAAATTGTAATCTGTAGGAACTGTGTAGAACGTTGCTACTGGAGGTACAAAGTTGGTAGCATTAAATGTCGTTTCATTTTTAATGATCACCTTATCCTTTGGTGGATTAAGAGGTTCGTATTTTATCTTTGGACATTCGCTACCAGCTGAAGACCAATTGATATATTGATAGGCCTTGTCGTCTTTGAATCCTGCGATATAGGGCCACCCATAATTGCCCCCTGCTACAAGATGATTCACTTCGTCATCAGAATTGGGTCCATGTTCTGCAACGTATAAATCTCCGTTTGGTCCCACCGTCAGACCTTGTGGATTACGATGTCCATAAGTAAAGATATGACTTTGTACGCCACCTAATACCGGATTATCATCAGGTATAGAGCCATCGGGATTCATTCTCAAAACCTTACCCTGGTATGCAGTCCAGTTTTGATCGGTCACTTCTTGTAATGTTGGAAGTCTTTGAGCTTCAATATTCAAACAGTATAGGCTAAGTTGGTTTTTACCTTGATCGCCTATAGTATAGTAAAGTTTACCATCATTACCAAATACCATACGTCCAGAGTTGTGATCAATGCTGCCCTTTAGCCCTTTAATAAGATCTACGGGCTCATTTATCGTGCCTGTCGCAGTATCATAAGTAAATCGAGTAATTTTGGTAAGACGGTCTAATGCACTACTAGGATCAGCATCATACGTATATGCTACGTAAATGTGATGAGTGTTATTATAATCCGGATCAAAAGCCATACCCAAAAGTCCGTCTTGACCTCCTGATTGATGTACTCCTGGAACAGGAATGCTATTTACTTTTGATCCATTCATAGGATCAACGATTGTAATGGTCTTGCCAACCCGTTCAGTTATCCATAAGAGTCCATCTGGACCATAGAGAATATTAAGAGGCTCACTAAAGTTTGTTGTAAAAATACTACTACTAAAACCATTTTGCGAAGGTACCTTTAAAGTATCATTTTTAGCCGTAGCATTCTTTAGACTAACCGAATTACAAAAAACTACTGGACCTAACGGAAGCATTACTCTGGTTTTGGGCCATTGCTGGCTCAATGATAGTTATATTTAGAGATAGTATTGGTATACTGGAAAATAATAAAAGTATAAACCCAAATGTCATGTAATTGCTGGTTTTGATTATTTTAATCGAATTCAATTTACGAATGTTCAATATACCATAAATAATGAATAAAGATCTAATATAATATTAGATCAAATTTGGTCTAAAATATGATCTCTTGACAGTAGTATAAAACAAATATTTTTAGAATATATTCATTTGGAAATACTGATTCTCTAATGTTGCTGACAATAGTTCTATTCCATGGGGAAGAAGTTTACGATGGTAATTGGAATCCCACGATAATTACGAAGGTAAAATAATGGAAATGTGCATTTATGAGAAAAAATATGGAAATGTATAAAAGTCCTATTTGAACCGATTGAACACTACCCATTCACTAAATCTAATAGTAGAAAAAGTAATTCCTGACAGTATATACAACCCGCTAGTATGATTGAGCTCTCTTGGCAATGCTATAATTATGTTTAATAATAGTCTGAGAGTATTTTGTTTAGAGTATCCTGGAATTTCTGTCTATCTTGGTTATTACTGTCATTATTGCGGATTGTCGAGCGTTCTTCTGACACCATATTATTGATGGCAATGTCGGTTTCGGCTAATCCAACCAATGCTTTATTTAGTCTGCTAGATAAAAAAAATAAAGTTGAAAAGATATAGCTAATTTTATCGTTATCGAATTCCAATTTTGTTGACGGAGGAAAAATTAAATCCAATCTTTTTCTCAGCTCCTTACCACATTCTTCTATACATTTGGGGTCTTCTTTGCAGTTTTGCAATTCATTTGTCCATGATACCAGACAATCTATTATTTGATTTGAAAAATTAGTCATGATAACATTAGGTGTTCATAATACATATAGTATGATTGATTTTGTTTATCATGTTCTAAAGATAAGGTCAATTTATGAATTGTCAAGCGTACCTGCAATTTTTATTAATAAAGAAATATAGTTAGATTACATAAACAGTTGTTTAAGCAATTCGTATTTTTTGATATATTCGATTCCTTTGGGAGATATTACATAGTGTGGTGTTTCAGAATATTCACTTCTTAATAAGAGGTTTTTATCACTAACTATTTGGATAAAATCATTGGACAGCAATGACATTATTACGTGCTTGTTTGTTGCGATCCGGTATTTAGTTAAAGGTATTGGATAATGACTTAGGTACAATAGTGCATCGTACAAGGAATCATAATAAGTTTTGTATCCTTTTATTTTTGATTTTTGAACCTTAATTACCAGATTCATGGTTTATTTAGTCATAATAATTTTATCAACAAACTTTAAAACCATACATTAAGATCTAAATATAAAAATTTGACAGCAAAATTCTCAATCGAAATATATCAAGCATTATTTGATTGAGAAAATCAAATACACATTATAGTAAAGATGAGTTTTGATACGTACTTAATCTTAATCCTTGCAATTTAATCTGTGCATATATAACTATAAATTTTTTGAAATATTCATTATTAGCCTTTAGAGTTTCTGATCTAAATTGTCCAGAGGAGATCAAAGTATGCAGGAATGCAATAAAATATTTATTTCCCATCTTGATTAATTCTCCCGAAATATAGTATTTGAGTTGCAATGGAATATGTGAAAGATACAGAGCTAAAAGAAATCCCAATATCCCATCTAGATATAAAGAAGGACAGAAAAGATGTAGCGTGTGTGAATTATTCATACAATGGG
>DATEOO010000311.1:0-2757 GCA_035274085.1 Candidatus Nitrosocosmicus sp. | reverse complement strand
ATGACCATGATGGTGGGAATAGAGCATCACAAGGTATTGGTCAAAGCTTATCATCAAGTCAAAACAGCCAAGTAGTTTCTGGTGACGATACTAAAAATTCGGGCAATAACTTTAGCTTCCAAAACCAAAAGAATTCAGGAAGTAATGCACTAGCACAGAACTCCGATGACGATGACGATGATGGTGGGAATAGAGCATCACAAGGTATTGGTCAAAGCCAATCATCAAGTCAAAAAAGCCAAGTAGTTTCTGGTGGCGATACCGAAAATTCGGGCAACAACTTTAGCTTCCAAAACCAAAAGAATTCAGGCAATAACGCATTAGCACAACAATAAATCCTTTTTTTGTGGACAACCACATCGGAAACCAAATATCGAAATCGAGCATATAGTGTTTATGACCTTAGCTAGCAATCATATTAAAATATAGTAGTTATCATTACAATGTAATTGCAGATATCAGAATTATGCGAAATGATTGAAGAATCATTCCGTTCGGGAAAATATCCGCTAACACAAGATAGTGAAAAACAAAAATCACAACTTGTTAAAGTGATAAATAGATCATCTTCAGAGGACATGACGGGAAATAACATAATCATTGAAACGAGGATAAATGATTTTTTTGTTATGAACAATTATGTCTCGGAGCTTAATCATTTGCCAGGAATAATAGAATTAGATACTCTAGATTCTTTTAAGATGCTTAGTAGACGTATTGACAGGGTTAAAAGCGATTCAAATAACATTGTCATAAAAAAACGAGGTGATGATCTTACCACAAAATAGCAAAAATTTCTAATCCTAGGTATAAAGAATCTTTGAGTTAGAGCAAATCCCATAAGTCAATTCTAATAAACGATATCAAAACGCTTTTAATGCAATAAAAATCAGTTCATTGTTTTTAATATAACAAAAATGATTAGAACCAATCATAGTTCACACTGTAAAAAAAGTAAACTAATTTAATGACATTCTAGATAAATCAAAACAGTTTAAAAAGAAATAAAAAATTTCTAGCTAATTATAGTTTTATAATTTCGGGTTGGAGTCGCAAGTAATTCTTCGATTTCACTATTCATTTTTAAGAAAACTAGTCCTTTTTGGGTAGTTTTATATTCTGATCCCTCTATATATTCAATTAAATCATTTTCTATAAGAACAGACAGGTATTCTTTAAGTTGTGCATAGCTTAGAAAAGCTTTATACATGATTTTGGTTTTGGTAGCGCCACCATTGGCTGCTTCAAGGATCATTGCTACAATTTCGGTGCGGCTTCTATATTTCATATTAATATATATTACATTACTAGTATATAACCGTCTACAAATTAGAGCCAATATCGATTTGAGACGTTATGAGCTAATGTCAAGTATAAAAAAATATAGACGAAAATGCAAGCGGGTTTAAAGATCTAATCTAACTCATCATAATATCCACACGCTGATGAAGCTTTCAAAACATAGAAATCTTGACATATAATTTCATCCCATCCATGAAATGAATAATATCTGTATAAATATCAAGGTTGATATTTTACCTTAATTACATAAAATGGCACTGTTAACTTATCCACCCTTTATATGTCAGTTAAATTTAGAAGTTTACTATTCAAATAGTCTAAGATATACAAAATATAGTATGGGTTCTAATGGTGGAGTGAAAACATAGTTGAGATACTTAAACGAATCGGACAATGAAGGCCGTGATGGTGAAGAATGTATAATAAGACCTAAAGTAAAGATAGTCAACTGTCCTATCAAAACAAGTCTAGGGGTCTTAGGTAAGAAATGGACCATGTTAATAATAAGAGACATTGGTTTTCTAAAGATCAAAAGATTTAATAGAATTTTAGAATCTATTCCAGGATTAACACCAAGAGTATTATCTATGCGGCTGAAGGAATTAGAAAGGGAAGGTATCATAAAATGCACAGAAGTCAGAAATGATCAAGTGATAGTATTGTGGAGTTTGACAGAAAAGGGAGAAGACATCTTGCCTATTTTACTTTTGTTAACGGCCTTTGGGTCCAAATGGTATTCTGAGTTTGTTTTTGAGGACAAAAAGCCTAGGAGGCTAGACGAGGTCTTTTCCCAACCCGAAACAAGACAAAGGATACTTGAATATAACAAAAGGTTCAGATTAAATTCTAATGAAAGAAACTTACAATAGAACCAGTAGTATAAAGTAATCGACATCATAGAGTAATTGATATAAACTAATATAGTAACATAATACCATCATTAAATTCTAATAATAACAACTAGTAACTAGTATCCAAACTATGATATAATTAATTTCAGTTATACTTTATGATTATAATGAGTAACATAACAAAAAACTATAAGGTTGGAATATTCGCAATGTTTATCGCAGCAGCCCTAATAGGTTCAGTTGTAGCATTTGGCGATAACATGGCATATGCAGGTGGAAAACACAAAAAATCTAACGATGCAGAACAAGAAATCGAACAAGACCAAGAAAGTGCACAAAATGCACAATGTGTATCTGGTGACTTTACATTATTATGTGGAAATAACGTGAACTTGCAATTACAAGAGCAATTAGGCAATTTGGCATTAGGCCAACAATAATCTTTTTTTTAAAACACTTTCTATTTCAGATATCTTACAAATAACTATTCATCCTGATTAACTATTTAATAGCTACATTCTTTTAATATTTACTCAGATAACAAAAAAGAATGAATAATTATTTTATAAAATTACTTTAACTAAATAATGTTCTTTATCTTTGG
>DATEOO010000310.1:0-4504 GCA_035274085.1 Candidatus Nitrosocosmicus sp. | reverse complement strand
GTTTATTTGATTATATTCTTAAGTAGATCGAAATACTTCTAATTTAGTCTGATTTCTGATCAAATCTATCTCATTGACAGACAAGATTGATTAGATTGTTCAAATAAAGATTATAATTATCTGGCTTGTATCGATCCCATCAAGTATATAACATGAAACTGATGGATGACTAAAGTGAACTTCTCATTGCCATTAAGAATAATCGACAATCTTATGATCTACTACCTATAGTATGCTCATTATTGTCTTAATAACTAGAATGAATTAAAATATTCATTTATTTGGGTTTATTCTTGCTAATAATAGATTTTTCAAAATTCAGTAAGGTCGGTGATATTACTGAGAAAATCCACACTAATTATACATATAGCATGGATTTAGAATGATGATATGTTTAAAGAAAGTATCGTGTCGACGTATCTTTAAATGCAATAAAATACAAGGACTCTTAAATAATGAAGATTTCAGAACTGGATTATGCTGAACAATTCCAAGTTTTTGATTTCCTCAAAAGGTTAGCTGAAACAGTCAATGGCGATGTCAGAAAAAAAGTCGAATTTAGGAAAGTTTGGATTAAGATTGAAGGAGATGGTTTCGATGTCCCTATAACAGAGATA
The DNA here is from genome assembly GCA_035274085.1 of Candidatus Nitrosocosmicus sp. Taxonomy (GTDB): domain Archaea; phylum Thermoproteota; class Nitrososphaeria; order Nitrososphaerales; family Nitrososphaeraceae; genus Nitrosocosmicus. The sequence goes on along the minus strand of DATEOO010000310.1, from coordinate 3,887 downwards.
ACATTTAAGGATAGTATTCTACCAATTCTTGTTCAGGAGAAATTGGTTGGTTGGAATGACAAAGATGAAATAAATGTACTCTATGAGGGGATATACAGGGTTTCAGAACATTATCAAGTGTCTCCTGAAACCTTTGGGATTTTATCAAGAAATGATTTAGAGAAATATTCGCAGTCACTTTTAAACTCCCTAACTAAGCTGATACTAAATACAGATATTGTAACTATCAATAGTCTTAAAAAGCGGTATCGCCATAGATTAGGAGTGATACCATTAATTCAAATGATTGATTCGCTTGAACAGCAGGGATCTATAATTAAATATGAAATTAATGGTGACTACTCCATTTCTCTACCCGAAAAATCATGAACAACTCTATAGGATTTCATATACTAGACATCAAGTAAATTTTTTTTGATCTAGTTAATTAGCCTTTCAAATTCTATATCAATTTTTCTAAACTTAAATCGACTGACATAGGCTTTCCGATCTTACGCCCTGATTATCAAACATCTAATTAGATTTGTTGCACCATTCAGAGAACCAAATTTAAGAATTTTTCCTTTTTTATTATGGCTTCAGATATGAATGCAGGGAGCGTTGTAATGATACTAATATCAAATAGACGAGACAAGATTTGTATCACCATAATCACCTTTTTTGTTAGGATGAGCAGGATGCCTTTCTTAGTTTTCTTAGTTGATAGGACAAGTAGTATAAGAATTATTGAAATAGATAGTACAATTATCCAATTCATCATTCTCTTTATTAGATCGATAAAATAGGTGAACAGATGATATTTTCCTGATCGCAATTTCAGTTAACTAATTTCATGTTCTTTGTAAATCTGTTAGCACATAATAAAGATTTTGACTTTTTGTAATTGAATTTAATCAAACCTAAATCTATGGCATCGAAATATCCGATATTTACTTTATTTATCATGGTTGTATGTCTTGTATGGATACTTTGATCTCAAATTTTCTATTTTCCCGAATATTGCATTCTATTTTGAGATTCAAGGAATCGAGGTGTTAATGAATAACAACATTACATTGGAATGTTATTGTCTCTTTCCTGGGTAAATAGGTTAGATAATTAATGTATTTAGTCATTCACTTTGCGGATTTAAGTCACAATGGAGGGATACGAAACTACAACAAATTAGGCTTGATTGGAATATGAATTAATTCCATGAACCGTGATATCTAGCCCTGAGCTTAATATTAACCAAATAACCATAAAACTAAATGGACAGTTTCTTAAGGCCTCCTTTAGACTTTGCTGTTTCAAAGGAAGATTGGAGCAGATATGATTTATCTGATGGTTCAATTCTAAAGATTAAATTAGTAGTCACTAAAATAAGAAAAAAAAATTCTGATTACAATTTAGATGTTCAAAATATTATTGTGGTTTTATCAAATGAGAGAGGTCAACGAGATTCTAAAGTTTATACTCCATCCGAATTGCAACAAGCTAAAGTACAGGATATTAGTTATTCAATAATAACTCAAGATTGGAATGAATATGTTGTCGACGATGGAACAAATATAAAAGTGCAACCGATAGTAACAAGAGTATCTAAAACGTCAAAATTTGATTTCCATGGTGATCCGATATATTTAGTAAACGTACAGGGAAATGTAGTTATTGAACCATCAGAAACATTAAATCAATAATATTTCCTCATTGTGCTGTTCACTTAAAAGTTTTTTTAAAATTAAGATATATTATTTTAATGCATTCCTTTATCCTGTTACTTTAAATCTTACATTCCTAATGTCATCAGAAATTCTTGAAATTAGGCTATAAATTTCTTATTATAGGATGTCTTCAGTGTATTGTGTTAGCTTAATTACTATTAAGCTTCCCTTATGGTAGGCGAAATAGGATTCACTAGAAATTCTAAATTCAATCAATCGGATTTGATATTCCCTAGTTCAGTTTGCATATATTATAAAAACATCATGGAGTGATAGTGAAAAAATATTTTGTCTTCATTATCTTTATAAAAAGATTTAGTGAGAATGTCTGTGATTTGATTGAAATATTTTTAATTCTGTAAATTATTCAGACTTTTTCCCTTGTTGTATAAAGGGTATTTTGATAATCCCTTAAGATCATTACATCTTCACTGCCCCGAATAAAATGACAATAAAGAAATGATCTAAAGATTTACTGTTTGTCGACTATATATTTATCAGTTTGGTCTAATCTTAAATGGGGTGTTATAATACAAACATCAATGGCAGGTGGAGGTTCAAAAAGAGCAATTTATGCCGCTTTATTTGGGAACTTGGGAATTGCAATATCCAAACTTGTGGCTGCGATACTAACTGGTAGCACCTCGATGTGGGCTGAGACATATCACTCATTTTCTGATACGTTTAATCAGGTATTACTTTTGGTCGGAGTTAAGACAAGTAAAAAGCAAGTCTCTGAAAAGCATCCTTTTGGATATGGAAAAGAACAGTTTTTTTGGTCTTTTATTGTAGCCACACTTATCTTTGGCATTTCCGGAGTGTTATCATTAGAACAAGGATTTAGTTCATTATTTGGAGTTGAGACACATTCATTAGAAAATGTGTCCATAACTTACTTAATTTTGGCGATATCATTTGCTTTTGAAGCAAATGCTCTCAGAATAGCATTTGGAATATTCAAGAAGGGAATTGAAGATAGAGGTGAAAAGTTGAATTTTCCCACAATGATTTCAGAATTCAAGGAAAGTAAGGATACCTCGGTCTTGACTGTTATAGTAGAAGATACTGCAGCTCTATTGGGAATAATTATAGCATTTACTGCTGTCTATCTTTCAGATATAACTGGGAACACAGCATATGATGCAATAGGATCTCTTTTAATCGGATTTGTGTTAATGGTTTTTGCATTCTTTTTAGCTAGAGAAAACAAAGATTTGCTTATAGGGGAAGCCATGTCTAGGAGAGATTATCAGGCCATCTTTATTGCAGTTTCTAAAATCCCACAAGTAGATAAAATAATATCAATCCGTACAATGCATCTTGCACCAGAAGATGTAATAATTGCAATAGAAGTAAGCTTAATCGATGATCTGAATACAGATACAATCGAATCTGTAATCGATAATATTGAGAGTAAAGTTAAGCAGGTTATTCCATATGCTACATCTTCAAAAATTTATGTAGAACTTGAAAGAGCAAGATGACAAAAACAAGGCGCAGAGAAAGTAGTAATTTCCTGGATGTTAATTTCCTTGCCTATTCTGAGAGAGGAAAAGACATCTAAAATCCATTATACGTGATCAATCTGAAAAATTCTACAAAGTGCCTGACAATTTTGTAATTAATTTACTCAAGTCACAAATGAATGGATGAAACAATAAAAGCAGTTTTGATATTTTAGCTAGCTCGACAGTTTTTCAGTTTTGTAATTTGAGAGTCCATCCCACCTTATTATAGATCAAGTTATTAATAATTATAACATTACACGAATGTTTACTAATCTATCCTTAATAAAAAAAGAAGCGAGGTGGAGATGTGGCGATTTTACAATAAGTTTTATCAAAAGCAAATAACGCAAAGTATGTGAACAGATAATGTTGAGAAATCAAACTAAAATACTCTTATTGGTATCTACAGAAATACACACAAAATCAAGGTAGACAAAAATCTCACAGACAGCTAAAATGAATTTTTAGATGGGAATTATACAAACTCTTATACTTGATTGACATGTAACTGAGAAAAAATGAAAGAAAAAAAGATTTAATCGAGACGATATCAAACGGCTCAGAAGTGATTCCACATTATAAATTACAATAAAGGAGTTAAAACAACCAATACAATCAGAAATCTTGAACAATATCAAGACTCACCATAATGATACGTCTACTATTGATAATAAGG
>DATEOO010000309.1:0-2242 GCA_035274085.1 Candidatus Nitrosocosmicus sp. | reverse complement strand
GCCATGGGCGACTTCATGCTGCAGCTCCTCATATCCCTCAGTTAACAGAAATAAATAACAACAGAGTTAGAACAACTAAAGCAACTATAATCACCTTTCAGTCATGGCCTCAAAAAATAATAAAAAAATTATTTCTCTAATGAGTAACAATCAGGCTTTTGAAATAAATAGATTACTGCCTGAATTCGGTGGGCTTCGAATCCATGTGGTACATGGGAACTGTTATTTTTATAAATTTTTAGTTTAGATAAATCAATTTAGTCATTTTTGGAAGATAACTATAAGGCAGACTCGTGGAGATTCATGCTGATATCGGTATTCTAAATGGGATTATTTTATTATATAGAATATGATTTCATTTAAAGATATCTGCTAATATAGCATTATACAGAATAAGAATATTAGGGCTAGGTTGATCCAAAAAAAAGTATGATTAGACCATCTTTTTACAATATTGAGATAATCAAATGAGTAATTGTTTGAGTGATTCATATCTTTTGATGTACTCTATTCCTTTTGGAGATATAACATAATGCGGAACATTTTCATATTCTCTATTGATTAAAAGATTTTTGTTTATTACTGGTTTAATCAGGTCTTTAGATAGCAATGAATTTAACACATTTCTATTGGTCGAAATACGATGTTTAGTTAGCGGAACTGGGTACTGACTCAGATATTCGAGGGCAACATAAAGCGAATCATAATGAGTATTAAATTCCTTATTTTCTTTCGTTCTATGATCTCTTACTAGTAGAGTCACGATAATCTACCTATACGATAATTTTCATGATTCTTAAAGACCGTAGAGGAACAAGATACTGGAATACTTTTACATATAATTTGCATATTTAAATGATGATCCGCTAGTAATCTTATCCTATCTTAACTTCATATTAATTCTACGAATGAACAATAATTCTTTATTATTAGAGTTTCGATAAACAAATGTGAAAAGTTCATTTAATTTACGAGATATTGGGATTGTCTATTTTACGTTTATCATGCTCCAATGTGCCAGTACTAATTTAGTGGGTTCATACGAACAAAAATCCTCAATGAATTCTTTACAGATGGATTCATCTGAACCTATGAACAGTCACAATATGGCTTCAATGATGCAAAGAGGCAATAATGCGATGGGATTTGATCAGACCACGATAGCTCATGAATTCTTTTCAACAAAGGATGGAGGACAAATAAAGATAACAGCATTAGACGAGAACGATAATAAAACAATTAATCAAATTAGAAACCATATCAGAGACATCCAGAATGATTTTACTGAAGGAAACTTTACAAAACCTTTCTATATACATGCTCAGTTAGTTCCTGGAACTGATGCTATGACCCAAAATAAAGAACAAATACAATACAATATACAGGATTTGAAAAATGGTTCCATATTGCTATTAATTACAAATAATTCAAGTCTAGTAAATTCTATAAATCAATTTATGACCTTTCAGTCAACGGAGCATACGGGGCACTGAACAAAGATAAAAAGAATGAGCATAGTATGGTATGGTAATCGCTGTTTAAATCTGATGATTTTTGTTAGATTCTATTATCGAATATACCGAGCACGGATTTTGTCTTAATCATACTTTCAAATACAATTCCACTACGTCTCTTTAATCGACAAAATTATAAGACTATAATTATTACTGATTACCCCGACAACTGAATGAATAATCAATTTGATTGCGCTATTATTGGTGGAGGCCCGGCAGGCTTAAACGCTGCTCTAATACTAGGACGAGCAAGACGAAATACTATTTTATTTGATAATAATAATCCAAGAAATGCAGTGACCCATGAGTCTCATGGATTTATTACACGTGATGGAGTAAAACCTAATGAATTTAGAGAGATTGCTCATAGAGACATATCTAAATACCCTTCAGTCATATACAACAAGGAAGAAATAACTTCAATAACTAGGAAACATCTGCTATTTGATTTAGTTACGTCTAATAAGGAACTTTATCGATCAAAAACTATCATCATAGCTACTGGTTTAAAAGATGTTCTACCAGACATAGAAAATATTTCAGATTATTATGGTAAGAGTTTATTTAATTGTCCTTACTGTGACGGATGGGAAATGCGAGATAAACCTTTAGTTGTCATTATAGAAGAACAAATACAGGGTTTTCACTTCATTCAGACCATTTATCATTGGTCCAAAGATCTTGTTGTTTGCACGAATGGTAAAGCCATTTTAGACACTGATCAAAAG
>DATEOO010000308.1:0-12247 GCA_035274085.1 Candidatus Nitrosocosmicus sp. | reverse complement strand
TTATGATAAATTTTTTTGGGAGAAATTAGCTTCGTAAAATGAATAATGGAATTGACGATTTGATACTAGATTATTGTAATAATATTACAGATCTTAGTGGAGGGTTAGACCCAGATGTACTTGCATATTGGTATAAACGTATTGAGGACAAGGCTAAGGACCTCTGTAACAAAGGGTTGGGTGAAAAAATAGTATTTACTCAAAATCGAATTCTTTGGATGAAATTTGATATTAAAATATCAAAGCGCGCAGTTCCTTTGGTTCTTGAAACTATAAGAGATTTTATGCCGTTGATGCCCTACTCGACTACTTTATATTTTGAGAAGGTTTACCAACTGATTCTTGACGAATTTAACAGGGATTATGTTTGAAGAAATTTGATGATAATTTGGCTATTAAAATACCGGTTCACTTAAACTTATCCAAGCCAAATCTCCTACATATTTTGTATCGGCGACATGGGCATTTTGTAATAAAAGTTCCTTAAAAAATAATTCTAATTTGTATGAATTTGTTTCATCTTTGAAAAGGATGCTATGATGGGAACCATCTTTAAGCTTTACGACAACCTCATTACCGATTGTTTTTACGATACTGCTGACAAATAGTGAATTATCTTTTTGTGGGGCAAAAATGCTTGTTAACTTCTCAGCCTCATAACTATCTTGACAAATAAATTTATATTTCAACTTGATTTCAATTAGGTAGATTAATTAAAACCATTATTAACACCCTCAAAAAACTCCTCTCCGTCAATCATAAACTCCTTAATCAAATTATGGGCCTTGTTCCTCTTTGTTTGTATATCTTTTATAAAGGGGTTTACCTTTTTTATCATGTCGCCTTTACATTCTCCACACAGCAAATTACCTGTTGTACAATCATTATATCTTTCTTGAGATTCCTTTTCAGTATCAAAGAGATAGTTCAGATACCAATACACTGGACAAATGTTAGCATTGCCCCCTAATTTACGTTGGAGAGCTACTGTTGGTTGACCCCCAGTAAAGGTATTCTTGATTTTAGTTTCGAGAACCTCGGGTTCGTCCACTGTAAATAATGCAGTTTCGGGCTTTGAGGACGACATTTTGCCTACGCTTGCAAGGCCTGGAATAAATTTGCTATGAATCTGAGCTGGTTTGGGGTACCCCAATTTCTCTGCTATGTCTCTGGTTACTCTCCAATACGGATCTTGATCAATCGCAGCCGGTATAAGCACAGGGGTCGGTTTATTCTCAATTATTGATGGCAGAAAGCATGGTGCACCCTGAACTGGAGGAAAGCCAATCATGCCAATGTTTGAAGAATTGGAAAATCCAAAAACGGCTTTTGCCGTGGAGTAGGTGATTTTCTTTGCAATTTCAATAGATAAAGGATACAAATACTTTATATGTTTAGTATCAACAATTATCTTGGTTTTTTTTGGATCAAATCCTATCGAAATAATATCTAATATATTTTCATATGTGTATTTTTGAATAGTTTCCATATTCAAATTACTGTTAAATAGGAATTTTTCATCGTCTGTCAATTGGAATATTAGGTTTACATCAAATTTTTCCTGTAAATATTTTGTAAATAACCATGGCATCAAATGTCCGAGGTGAACCAAGCCGGAGGGACCCCTTCCTGTATATAAATAAAACTTATTGCCTCTCTTATATTCATCTAGGACCAAATCTAGATCTCTATGGGAGAAAAAATATCTATTTTTAAGAAATGGGTGTATTTCTCCTGTAAAATAGTTGATTTTTTCAAGTAAAGTATCATCTATAGCATGAGTGCCAAATCTTACAATCAACTTAGAGTAGTCAATATCTCCCTCTACTTCCCAGGGAGTAACGACAAAATCTTTAACTATATTTGAATCTGATTCTGAATCATTATCCAATTCTTTATTAGTTGAATCTACCGTCATGTCGCTCTTCTCAAATGAAATCCTATTCTCTTCACTTGGCTTCCTTAATTTATTATTTGAATTACCAAAGTTTAAACGTTTAAAAAGACTTGCACAAATTTTCTAAATATATTGGATAAGGATGAAGTAGCAGGCAATGATACTTCGAAGCTTGAAAATAGCTCTAACCTTTCGATTTCATCATTGCATCCCATCGAGAAGAAGCTTCTGTCCGTACTAAGATCGGCAGGGGCTGATTGGGTAACCGAATCTGAACTTGTAAGTAGATCAGAGTTAACTGTAGACCAATCGCGGAGAGGTGTTGAATGGTTGAGGTATAAAGATTTAGTTCAAATCAATGAGAATACCGACTTTAAGATTTATTTGCATCCTGAAATATCTAATAAAGAGCACTTTGTTCTCCCTGAAAGAAAACTAGTCAACATCGTTAACGAGGGGTTAAACAAATTGTCGGAAATCATAAAAAATAAAGAGTTTGAAGGCAACGATAAGGAAGTTTTTGGAGCAATTCGCTTTGGGAAAAACAATAACTGGATTAAGATAATTGATGATAAGGTAGCTCTTCTCCAAGATTCAAATAAATTATCAAGGGAAGAAAATTTTTTGGCCACATTGAAAGATAAAGGATCAGCATTGGAATCTCTCCTTGACAAAGATGATAAAAAATCATATGAATCACTGAAAAAACGACCTAATATCATATTAACAGAGAAGTTGGTACACAAGAAATACAGAATCTCACAGACTAACGTTCACCTTATTGATTCATTATTATTAATCGGCGATAAAGTTGTTAGAAATATTACCCAGGATATTTTAGTCTCTGGAAAATGGAGAGATCTCAATTTTGAACAGATCGATGTGGAGGCGCCATTGCCTATGTTAAATTATGGAAAGAAGAATCCATTGATCGATTTCATAGATGAAGTAAAGGAAATCTTGGTCGGAATGGGTTTTAGCGAGATTGAGGGGAACCTAGCTCAGTCTTGTTTTTGGAATTTTGATGCATTATTTATCCCTCAAGATCATCCAGCTAGGGAGATGCAAGATACTTTTTATCTAAAGTCCAAAACAGAACTCTTTTCTCCTTTACCAACAAATACTGCCTTGCTGCAACATGTGTCGCAACTCCATAGGGATAATTGGCAATATGATTGGAATATTGAAGGTTCTAAACCGTATGTCTTGCGAACTCACACTACTCCAGTCACTCTTCAACACTTATCGGAGGATAGACCAGAGAGAGATAAAGTTTTCCTGATAGGGAGAGTTTTTAGGAACGAAAAAGTGACTTTTAAGCATCTGGTTGAATTTCATCAAGTTGAGGGGATTTATGTTAATGAAGATGCCAATTTAAGGCAATTAATAGGAATTCAGTCTGAGTTTTATTCTAAACTTGGGATAAAGAAGATTAAGTTCTGGCCAACCTTTTTTCCTTATACAGAACCCTCCCTTCAATCAATGGTTTATAATGAGAAATTTGACAAATGGATAGAGTTGTTTGGGATGGGAATTTTTAGACCTGAGGTAACAAAACCATTGGGTATCAAAAATCCTGTCTTGGCTTGGGGAGGAGGTTTTGAAAGATTGGCCATGTTACGTTTTAATCTTGATGATATCCGCGAATTATATTCAAACAATTTGACCTGGTTAAAGAGTGTCCCTAAATGCCTGTAGTAAACGTTAGACCCTCATTACTCTCACGCATCTTTCCAGAACGGACAATAGAAGAGATTATTGAAAAATTACCATACTTGGGTCTAGATATAGAAGGGTTCGACAAGATAAATGACAAAATCCGAATAGAATTTAACCCCAATAGACCTGATTTTTCATCTGAGTTAGGGATTGTACGTGCATTAAAAGGAATATTGAATTTAGAGCTAGGATGTCCTAGAATACATGATCTTCGTTCTTCTTCAGTTTCAATAATAGTAGATGAACAACTGAAATATGTTAGGCCCATTATATATGGATTAATTGCCAAACGGGATTTTCCCATTAATAATGAAGAATTAACACAATTGATAGCGATGCAAGAAGATTTGCATAATGGATTAGGTAGGAAGAGGAAAAAATCTTCAATAGGCTTACATAACTATGATGCTTTGACGTTTCCCCTTTCATATAAAGGGATTTCCAGACAAATCAAATTTGTTCCACTAGATTACCATAAAGAATACAGCCTTGAGAATATCCTTACTGATTTTGACATCGGTAGGAAATATGGCCACATTTTAGAAAAATCCGAATTAGTTCCCATTTTAACCGACGCAAAGGAAAATGTTGTCTCTCTTCCACCTATTATAAACGGTAACGCAACACAAGTGAATCTGTTGACTAGTAATCTATTCGTAGAAGTTACCTCAGTTAATTCCAAGTCTGCTAAGGATATACTTTCAATACTATCGTTTGAATTAAGCGATATGGGGTTTGATTTATATTCAGTAGTGATCGACTCTCCTGTAAGTGGTAAAACTGTTACTCCTTTATTAGAACCGTATACAATTCAATTGGAATTTGATTACGTTAATAAAATATTAGGTCTCGACTTAACTCATGAGGAAATATTGCAATGTCTTAGGAGAAGTAGATGTGAAGGCCGAGACATAGGTGGTGGGAAACTAGAATGCACGATACCTAGTTATAGAATAGATTTGTTTGACAAAGTAGACATATGCGAAGAGGTAGCCATTGGTTATGGGATCTTCAATTTAAGTCCGTCATACTCTGGCACCTATTTTATTGGCCAAAAGAATAGTCAATCCATTATTTTTGATAAGGTAAGGGACATATTAATTGGCCTTGGATTCATGGAAGTTATTAATCCTGATATAATATCAAAAAACCTGATCAGCAATGTTTTTTTGGAGGGTGATCTCATTGATAAAAATTTGGTTTCAATGGGTGATTCAAAAAACACTGAATTTGATTTATTGAGGAACAGTCTAATTCCTTCTTTAATCAATACCTTTTCTAATAATATTCATGAAAAATATCCTCAAAAATTATTTGAGATTGGGAAGACGTTTTCTTCTATAAATAATGAGATCAGAGAAAATTGGTCACTATGTGTCTCAATAGCTCATAATTCCTCAGACTACACAGAAATTAAATCCAATTTAGAATCCTTTATGAAGTATTGTTTCAATGAGCTTGTTAATACTCCTAGATACAACACTAGTTATTTCTTGACAGGTCATTCTGCAAGAATTTTCCTAAAAGACCAAGTAATTGGAGAAATTGGTGAAATTCATCCTCAAGTTTTAGAAAATCTTAATTTGCGTACATTGATTACCATTTTCGAATTAAATTTATCGTCAGTATCTAAAATCTTGAAACTTGATCAAATTCGCATTGTATAATGATATAGTCTTCTAGATCCAAATTTATCTTGAATAGATTTTTATGTACAGTACGCTCATAGATTCCTGAGTATTTTTTTGATTTCCAGAGTAGTTTGACACCTTTATAAATCTGGTTTTAATATCGATAAATTGCTCTTAACGGCCTTTTTTACTGTGAGTCATATAGTTAAATGATATATAGCTGTTTAAATTTATATTTTTAATCCCCGTCAGAGAGTGCGCAATGAGTTATACACGGAGTGTAAGGCTAACTATGATTTTGCTGTGGGTCAGTGGCGGGGTACAAAAAAATAATATTCTGTGATTTCTATCTGTTTAAACCTTCAAGATGTCCTTCTTGTTCTAGCTTATCTGCGTGTGCGCTTATATATCTCCAAATAATATCTGCTTTATCTGATTGGAAATCCCATGGTGCAATTAATACTAGGTCATTATCACGTATCCACATTCTCCTTTTTATCTTCCCTCTAATTCTACAAGTCCTAATTTTTCCATCAGAACTCTTTACAATGATGTTATCCCCTCCAACTAATTTAATTACTCTTCCAAATAACTCTCCTTCCTGGGGCATTACGAGTTCCTTCAAGTGAGCTTCATTTAAAACTTTACGCTTACCTATTTCTAATCAATGGATAGTGCCCAAAGAGTAAATAAAAACTTTTATTTTTGGTATTTCATATTGATTTATAGAAGAAAATATAATTCATAGATAGAAATTATGTAGATTATATTTTGGATGTAGAATCATTATAAAATAGTGGAAAATAGTAATTTCAATGAGTTCAAATGCAAACCAAAGTTACAATTACCAATTAATACAATAAGAAGACTGCGCCAAACCTTCTAATCGTTAAATTTTTAAATAATATAGTCAGTAACTATCTTGTAGATGCCAGACGAATACTCTAAATCTAATTTAAAAAAAAATTAACCCCTGAGGAATTTGAAGTATGTGTAAATCGTGGAACTGAGCCACCATTTTCTGGGAACCTTTTGAATAATAAAGAAAACGGAGTATATACCTGCAAGTGCTGTGGTTCCATATTATTTGATTCTAACAGTAAGTATGATTCAAAGTCAGGTTGGCCAAGCTTTTGGGCTCCATCGAATAATGAGAATATACGAGAAAAAATGGATTATGATTATGGCATGATTAGAAAAGAAGTAGTTTGTTCACGATGTGGATGCCATTTGGGTCATCTATTTGACGATGGCCCAAATCCAACCGGATTGAGGTATTGCATTAATTCCTTGTCATTAGATTTCAAAAAGAAGATTAATCATTCCTGAAACGAAGCTTAATCTTTGGATGAAATTTGAATCATAAGGAAGATATATGAAATAAACCATTATGTAAATTTATTGACAAAAATCATGGTTAATGCGCTATTTAAATGCACAGTGACAATAATTGTATTTATGCTGGTAATCCCCTTATCCAGTATTATCTTGTACTCTAACAATGACAAAAGTAATCTTGTTTTCTCTGAGGTAGTAAATCAAACTGATCATTCCGGATTCTCTAAACTGTATAATCTAAGCAACAACAAGAATGATTCTGTTTATGGACAGATCCAAAGCGTTGATAAAAATAACTTGTCTCTTGTCTGGCAAGATTCAAACTTTAACACTCGGGCATCAAATCTACTAGACAGAAATTATGATATCTTTTTTAAGAACGTCAATTTAGAAAATATTTCAAACAATGAAACAATAAACATCAGCAATAATTCCGGGTTTTCAGAGCACCCCCATATGGCCTCCTCAGGAAAGAATGTCTATTTGGTATGGGTCGACAACTCGAATGGTTATAAACAGGTATTTGTGCGATCAAGTGACAATGGGGGTAATACATTTGATGAAAGTCTTTTATTAAGTAACGATAATGTTAATGCATCGAATGTTGATATTTATTCAAATGATAAAAATGTCTACGTTGTTTGGCAACAATCTAATTCTACCCACTCAACGGTTGTCATACGTATTAGCGATGATTTCGGCAAATCCTTTGGTAGTGAGAAGGTACTTTCAGACTATAGCTCCGATTCCTATCCAAAAGTGTTTGCAGATAAATCTAACGTCTATATTTCCTGGAATGTAGATGCAGATAATCGATTCCATTCTAATGGTGTTCAAAAGCAACAGGAGTCAAGGGGTAGTGAGCCAGGAATATACTTCATTAAGAGCGAAGACTTTGGAAAAAATTTTACGGGCCCAATTAGATTCGATCATAATGGTAGCTTTAACAATGGCAAATCCCAGGTATCAGTATTTGATGAATACGTTTACGTAACATGGGTACAGAGCGATGCAGTAAATAAATTAGGAAACCTTTTTACAGCAAAAAGTTCTGATGGTGGTCAGAATTTTACGATTGACCAAATACCTTTATCTGAAAATGAAATTCTTGATGCGGCAAATTTAGATACTTTCGCATATCAGGATAAATTGTTCACATCATTTGAGGGCAGTCTGCTTGAACCTAGACCAGATGCAACTGGTAGTTCTGAGCTTGAATTTAATAAGGAAATTTTTCTGTTTATAAGAAGTTTCAACCAAACTGACGACTATACTATCTACAATTTGAGTCTGAACTCTGGTATATCTGAATGTCCCTCAATAACGATAAATGCGTTGGACAATATTGTTTTAGTATCATGGGAAGATTATACTCTCGGTAATCATGAGATCTTCATGAGATCGATCGAGTATTAACTGGTTTATTGTGGCTTAGGTGGATACTTCTATCCTATGAAGGTGTATGCGATCTATAGAAGAGTCACAATTTTTACAAATCCAAGAAGAAGTCTCCAGACATTCATTACATCTGCACATTGCAGTCAGCATCAAACCGCACCTTCTGCAAGAATCTTCATTAAACATTAATCATCTAACTTTATTGTGTCTTTAGGGTATATAAATATTGCAACAAGATTTATAATATTTATACTTTTTTGGAACCGAATCTATATATTTTATAAGTTATATACTACAGAATAAAACTTCTTGTAAATTGTTACTATGCAATTATTATCTATGATATCTTAATCCCTGGATATGATGACAATTATTTATCTTCCAAACGAACAAGCTATAACAAAAAGGATTGATTGTAAGAAATCTTGTATCAGACGACAGAACCTAGTCTGTTTACTTGATTAATCATTATCACATATGTTACAAAACTCTGAAGTCCGGTTTGTTCTCTTCATTTTAATTGAAATAAATTCAAAGTAATAGGGGGACTATCTTATTCATCATCGTCTTGCAAGGTCTATATTTATACTCTATCAATATATTCTTTAAGTTTATCTTTATGATGTACTCTTGTAAATCCACTACTCGGTAATCATGGCAGCATGATAAGGTTTCTTGCATTTTGGACACATGGCATGATCACATACACACTCAATGCAGTAATCACTGCTATCTTCAAATTCCATCTTATTTCCTTTATAAAAGCATATTTCGCAAACTACTTTTTCCATCTAATTCATAGATATGTGGATATGATACTTTATTTAATAGTTATTAGTTATTTGAGCACCTAGTGTCTTATAGTGAAACTATTTTAATTGTTTCATCTCGGATTACGTCAATATCTGATTGCGAAGAAACTGAAATACACAATATATCAACTTTATAGGGTATAGTTATCATGGTGATTTTCTTTTGTCTAATCAACAAGTAATCAACCGGGCCGAATTTTTCTGAGAATGATTGAAAAAAGCTGATATTTGAGAGAGACTGCAAGTACATGTCCTGCTCTTCGTTCTGATCAAGTAGCGGCTCAATCCCTTTTCGAAAACCGCCTTCTATTACTTCGCCTTCTTTATTTACGATTCCAACAAACCTTATGTTTTTATCAATTGCAAATATCTCATCGCAAATATCCTTCGTAAACCGGTTTTGTGCTTCATTTTTTCGCGGCATTTCTATATCTATCATTTTGCAGAGAGAATTATAAATTTAGATCATATTCAGATGACTACATTCTTGGATTTCTTATTGTCAAAAAAAGTCATCTTTGAAGTCTTGTAATAAATTACTTCACCTCTGCGCTCCACAACCGCTATAACAACCGACTTGCCCATATTTTCTACTTGTTCAATAACTTCGGCAAATTCCGCGGCTCTTATGTTGGTTCCTTCATTTAATCCAACAGAGATGTATTTAGATGTTTTCTTATTATATTCTCCTCTCTCGTAAATTCTAAAATCTGTTCCAAACCCAAACCCTTCTTTGATAACATATCCTTTGCTTCTTAAATCTCTGAAAATCAAATACTTTGTCATGATCTTTTTATCTTTTTTTATTAAAATCTTTAAAAATGAAGAAAAATCATATTCAGTTTTGTCCTTGTAAATTTTAATTTTATTATTTTGAAGTAAATACAGGCTTTCAAGGCTATTTAACAAGTACTCTTTATTAAAAACCTCACCAAATCCCTTGTTCCTCAATTGATCTTGCTGCTTTGTCTCAGGAACGACCGTTTTTCCTTCCTTTGAGTGGTAAACCGCCTCTATTAGAAAGTTGGAATCCGCGTTTTCTTCACTACCGGTTCTCTCATCGTTTGAATATTCTTTGGGAAGTGATCCCACCTCTAAATCTGCAGGTCCATCGGGTGGAGAAGATGTGGCAGAGTCTTTGGGAGCATTATTTCCTGAGGACATAACAAATAAATCACAGCCAACGGCCTCATTTATTTATTATAGAGAGGAATAGTTGTGAAAGGTGTTAATTATAGAGAAATTCGTGGTATGCCTTATGTAAGACGTGAATATATTAAGGGTAAACCTCAAATTAAGATTGCCAGATTTGCATCCGGGCAAGCAAAAGGTAATTATGATTATTTAGTTGAACTTACTGTAACAGAAAGAATTCAAATTCGTCACAACTCTCTTGAGGCTGCAAGGCTTGCAGGCAATAAAACAATGGCTCAAGCAGGAGATATGAGCTTTTTTTCACGGCTAAGAGTATATCCGCATGTAATTTTAAGGGAGAATAAGATGATCGCTACGGCAGGTGCTGATCGTCTTCAAGAGGGAATGAGACGTGCATTTGGGAAAGCCACAGGCTTGGCCGCACGAGTTGAACGAGGAAGTACGATCTATGAAGCCCACGTTATGAAGGAAAATTTAGAATTAGCTAAAAAAGCATTCAAGGTAGCTTCAAGTAAAGTGGGATGTCCAACTATTACTAAAATAACTCCTATCAAAAAGGACACTCCTTGAAAAAGGAAGAGGTCGGGCCTAGGTTTAAGGATTTCTGAATTTAGTAATTCATAATTGACCTTGGTTTAAACAAATATCTGGCTATTGATTACAGTAAAAACGAAGCGAATCAAAAACAGTCAAATCATAAATTCTCCAGTTATATAGAGTAACAAATATATTTTTGCTACATCCTATATTTGTTATTTCTACCTATTTTACATACTTATATATTGTTAACGAATCATTAATCGAGTTATCTGGATTAACTGCAATTGACTAATAAGAAAATCCAAGTCTATTGATAAAGCCAAGTTCACAACCCGGCTTTGACATTAAAAATGACGCTTCAATCAGAATAATTGGTTTTTGGTAGACAACAACCCTTCATTTTGCAGGTAAAGTATAATGATCTTCCAGATTATTCAGTAATATTTTATCTTTTATTATTTTTGGTATTAACAGGCTAAAAAGATGTAAATTGTGATGGTCTATGAATATTTTTCAGTAGTTTTTATAATTCCATACTAGACTTCGATAATTAAATCACAAGTGGAGTTGATATTCGTTTCTTCCACTTTGTCTTTCGCGCTAGAGGGAGGGTTAAACTATTGTCAAATAAAGCAGTTGGTGTATATGTAGTAATATATTGGTTAATTAATTCAAAAATGGTGTCTCTCGTGGATCGGTTTTATAGATAAGCGAAGATAAAAGATTGGCAAATAGACTATGATTATTCTATATTCATAAATGCATAAAAAGCATAATTGTGTTGCAGACGCGCTAGTGCTTTGACAGTGCTTTAAATCCTGGTAGCCGTTGATATGTAATTGACAGCGTCCTTGCTCCGTTATATGTCTTCAAGTCCATATTTTTTATTAATTTTTTTAAAAAACGATTTCGCCTCAAGAGCGCATAAACCTAAAAAACGTAATTTCGTCTTTATATACGTAAGAAATGACTTTTAGGTCTTCATAATCGTACGCCCTAAACGACTGTGATTGCCATATGCGCTGTTCTCCATGAAGCAATTTCATATACAAGATTATATATGTTACTAAATCTAAGTATTGATATCGTAGTAACCTAATAGCAAACTATTTCTGTTAACCTGTGCGTTAGGAACGAAAATGAATAAGGACTCGATCTATCCTTACAACATAAATCCGAGGTTTTAGCGCCGGATCGACACAACATAGAATAGCGTATTTAGTTTTTGAAGCAAGTTGACTATTATTGACCTTATAGATTCGATAATTTGTCATGAAACGATAATTCACAACAAATATTTTATAACGAATAAATTTTATCTGATTTATGGGACAGATTAAATTCATTACAGATTTTGACGATCAATTTTTTCAAAATAAGCGAATATTTGTTCGTGTTGATTTTAATGTAAAAGTTAAAGATAATGCTGTTAGTGAAGATTATAGAATAAGATCTGCTATTCCCACTATAGAATATCTGGTAAAACGGGGTGCCAAAGTTATTTTAGCATCCCATCTAGACAGACCCTCTGGAAAGGAGTTAAAATATTCTTTACGACCTGTATCTAAAAAACTGGGTGAGATGTTATCCTCCTTCAATGCCGGGGTTACTTTTTCTGCTGATTGTATTGGCAAGGATACCCTTGATCTCATAAATGGATTAAAAAATGGCGATGTATTATTGCTTGAAAATTTAAGATTCTACTCTGAGGAGGAAAAAAATGATCCTATATTTTCTGAAAAACTTGCTAATTATGC
>DATEOO010000307.1:0-2614 GCA_035274085.1 Candidatus Nitrosocosmicus sp. | reverse complement strand
TCGTATACCAAATGCTTGTCTGATATACAAGGAAAGTGTACTTTTTTCCTATATGACATTTTGATGTCCTAATAAAAGCCGTAATGTATCCTCTAAATCAGTATTTATAAATGGATAACCGGCTATAGACAATTTTTTTGGTAAAACAAATGAACTTGATGATATAACATAATCTGCTAATTCGCCAAATACTGGTTTTAATGTTCCTTTTGTTATCTGTATCATAAATTTATTCTTTAGTACATTTGAAAGTATTGTCGTAAAATCAGACATCTTCATAGGGTTTGGAGATACTAAATTAACAGGGCCTTTAATTGCAGAATCCCCCATAGAGTAAAGGATACTGCCTATCACATCCTCTATGGATATCCAACTGATATATTGCTTTTCAGATCCCATTTTCAGTCCAATCTTAAATATTGATGGTTCAACTAGTTTTTTCAATATGCCACCTTTAGGTGTTAATACCATTCCGAATCTTAAGTTTATTAAACGAATCCCTATAGATTCAGCCTGTTTAGAGGACTGTTCCCATTTCTGGCACAAAACAGAAAGAAAGCCTGTCCCTATGGGGCTATCTTCGGTAAGAACATCTATCCCTCGATTCCCATAGATTCCTACTGCTGAGGCACAAATGAGAGTAGATGGTGGATTTTTAAGTTTGACTAATGAATCACAAAGTAAGTTTGTGGTCATTATGCGACTTTCCATAATTTTTCGCTTTTTTGAATCAGACCATCGTCCAAAGATATTTTTTCCACTTAGATGAATTATTATATCGTTTCCTTCCAGGTTGTTAATGTCAATTTTTCCATTATCTGGGTCCCAATAAACTATATTATGATTGTTATTAATGTATGCTGATGAAGGCCTAACCATTCGAGTTACATGATGCTTTCCTACTGTATTTAAAAAAGGAACAAGGGCAGAACCTATTAAGCCAGTAGAGCCTGTAATCAAAATCTTTTTGCCTCTGTTCTTTTTTACTAATTTCCACAAAATCATATCATTTCTTAATATATGGTGTCTATAATAGAATAGTTGATGCAGGTTATCATGTATTATGTTATTAATATAATTAATATCTCCTATTCCAAATGGAGGTGAATACTCAATCCTGTCCTCCATTATACAATCATTGTGTTCATTTGGTAAAAAAGAATGTGTATGAAGCCAATACCTAAATGGGCCTTTTATCATTCTATCTTGAAATTGTCTATTTTGTATGTAGCCTAAATGTTGTGCAATCCATCTTATTCCTATTGGACCGATGTTTAATTTAAGAATTACAATGGATGTATCTTTCAAATCTTTATTGCTTTTGAGAACTCGCAATGAGCTCCAGGGTGGGATTAACCTCTCTAATGCTCCTTCTCTCGTATGGTATTCAAAGACATCATCTACACTCGATGAGAGTTCAACACGCTTTACAAAAACGTGATTTCTTTTTGACTTTTTTGACAACACGTATAAAACGATTAATTATTTCGACTATCTAACTAATTTATCATATCATTTTGTTAAATGAGTTAGCACCTGTTAAGTAAATACACTTAGTAAAGATATCTAAAGAAAAGTGTTAAAATAATATAATAACTTATTTTCACTCACAAGCCATCATTAGCGATATCTAATAAAATGCGATAATTTAACATGTGATAATGCTGGCAGAGATCACTAGGTTTTGCCTTACTAGAGAATTCAAACTCTATGGTGGTATCAGATATTCTAGATGTTAAATTATAATCAAACTCTACAGGTATTAATTGTGACTAAAATTATTATGATCTATTAATCAGTATTGCATCCAGACAATGCTATAACCCGTTATTTTCAAAACCCAAAGAACTCTATGGGCTTGGAATCCATGTAGTATATGGGAATTATTAATTAGATAATTTCTCTGTTGATGATGAATCTGATTTGACCAACTTATAATAAAACAATCATATTACACTGAGCCCATGGGCTATTAGATTATATCAGTCCTTTGATGTGGATTCTACATATAGTTAACTTGCTATATTAGACGGACTCTTTTAATGAATTTTGTTTTTTCGGAATTATTTCTCTTTAAACATACCAAAAGATTATCTGAAATACATGTACCATTTCATGAATAAATTCATGTCTAGGATAGCATAGTCTAATAGTTAGTAAAAGAATTGACTAGTTGGGACTAAAGAATTTTTTAGTCTCAACGTAGGCATTTCCTAATGCGTCTGAAGTATCATTAAGAAGTGCTCCTGCTGACTTTGAAGTTGTCAGTTTTTGAGCTGCATTGCTTAGGAATTGTCCCGCCTCATTGATAACTCCCTTTATGGAATTAGATGCTTCTTGCTTTGCTGCTGTAGTTGCATTGGAGGCATTTGTAGTAGTAGCAGCAGCTGGAGTGTTTGTTTGATTTCCTGTTGAATTCGTCATTGTTGCTGTTGTTATTGCTGGTATACTCGTAGCATTCGTAGTAGTAGTAGCTGGAGTGTTTGTTTGATTTGATGAATAATTTACCTGGCCATACACTGAATTCAAAACTCCAGTTGTACTAATCAAGATTGCTCCAAAAATGGACAATATTCCAAAAACTACATGTATTTCTTTTTTGCAGTTTATCTTA
>DATEOO010000306.1:0-2588 GCA_035274085.1 Candidatus Nitrosocosmicus sp. | reverse complement strand
TTAATTTGCAGTTTCTTTATTTGCGATTTTCAGTATTTTGAACTTTTGAGCCTTGGACCCTATAATTTATTCATATAATGAGTTTTCTGATCGGACCAGTTCTTCATATTCTATTGTCTCAAACTATTTCTGCAATAAAATAAATATCTCCATTCTACATTTGATTAGTATCAGTCAAACGAAACTGAGTACCATCTCCTTAGTAAAACAATCCTACAAAAGTTTTATTTGAATCATTGTCAAAAAATGTGAAATCTGCTTTAAGAAATTATCAAAAATCATTTGACTCCAATCCGGTCCATAGGTCAGTTTGAGTATACATATACTAACTTGCAATTGCTTACGAATTCTTTTTTTACACTGTTATGAGTTATTAAAGGTTCTGGGGTTGCATGGAACAGGTTTGACTACTTTTCGAGTCGTTCTACACTCATCTTTCCATCATTTTATGCGATTAAATTATGATATAAAATTAATTTTGAAATTTACTATGTTCATATAATGAAATCTGAATAACTATCGGTGGGAGATTAACCATGAGTATTCTAATGTTAATAAATGACCCAAGGTGTTAGTAATTTTTAACTGATTCTAAAATTAGATAAGCAAAAGTTTGATTGACTTGATTTAATTGTCTCTTTGCATTATATCTTTTGTAATGAGTCTATGGTATAGCAAAGAAGCACCAAAGTTCATTGACAAAAAGAGCAAATCGGTGCTTCATCCCTTTACTGTAAGAGGATTCAAAGGAAACACCCTAAATGTGTATCAAGGATGTCAACATAGGTGCGGTTATTGTTATGCTACCTATGAATGGGCTCCAGAATTTTATGATAAAATTTATGCAAAAAGTAATGCTCCAGAGATACTTGAAAGTCAATTAAAAGATTCTAAATCCAAAGTTATAGAACCTGTAATGATTTCATCAGCTACAGATGCATATCAACCAGCAGAACTAAAGTTTGAATTAACAAGAAAATGTGTTAGAATTCTACAGAAATACCATATTCCTTATTACATATTTACAAAATCGACGTTAATATCAAGAGACATAGGACTCCATCAGCAATACAAAGATAATTGTTTTGTAGTATGGTCAATTACAACTTGTAATGAAAATATAAGACGTATAGTAGAACCTGGAACTCCCCCTGCATCTGCAATGTTTAAAGTAATAAAGAGATTTAGTGATGCAGGAGTTCGTTGTGCTGTAAACATTGATCCCATCATTCCGCTAATTACAGACTCAATGAATGATATTGATTTAATACTGGACAATTGTTTAACCTCAGGGGTTAGATACATTTTAGGAACAACTTTAAGGCTAAGAGCAGACATTTGGGAAAGAATGAAGGATATATTTAAAATGCTAAATAAAGAAGAAGAAGGAAAAAAAGAATACAAAAGACTTTACCATTTTAATGAACCTCTCAACCACGGCTATAATCTTGCTGTAGACAATGATTACTTAAACATCATTTTGAAAAATCTAAAAGAGGGAGTAATAAAAAGGAATATGTATTTTGATTTTCCTCAACTACTTGAAAGCAGAAGTACTGAAATTAGCAAATCAAATAGGGATAAATCAAAACAACTCACATTGATGAATTTTATTTAGAATATAAAGTAAATATATTAGATGTATCGATTTACTACCTATAAAATTAGAAGTAGATTAACACTTTCTCAATTCTATTTATAACTGTCTTAAAGACTTTGCCTTCTTAAAATAATAATTATTTTGTTACCGCAAAAATCTTTCTCTGTATTATTATAATTATCAAAAATATTATCAGAAAAATCTTGGACCATATTTATTAATATGCACTGATACAAAATTTGCATTTTATTATATAATATGTATCTACCAAAGCAATGATACTTTTAACGATACCATATCTTACGAGACAGACATTCTTTCAAATGCATACACTAAAAACATCTAATGAAATTGTAATGCATCCTAAAAGTAAGAAAGATAGTTTAGAATGGGAGTGCGAGTCTAAAAGTACAACCCGTAATTCTTACGATAAAAACAAATAGATAAATAAAGACATTGTTACCATGTTTAATATTATAGTATGAATCAGTTATTACAATATCTAATTAAAGCGTATGAAAGGGATTGGGATATTAAGAAAAGTCTTGAAGATAATGCATCCAAGTTAATCTTAACAAGCGGGATAATAATCCCGATATTCTTTGGCTTAGTATTGATTAGCGACAAAAATCTTGATATTGTTCAAATATTTTTTCTGCTATCAGTCATTTTTTTTGGAATGATGTCAATACGGTATGCGATAAAGCTGGTAAAACCTACCTCATTTCCAAATATAGTGGATATTAACAAGTTTATTGACACTTCCACTGGAGAACTTGACAATATCTCAATATCGAAATTTGAGAATAGGGACGAGAAAGAATTTGAAGATCATGCAATTCAAATCTATATCAAAATGACTGATTTTAATAGGAAAGAAAACAACCGGCTTGCTATGATTCTTAACAAGTCATTTAGCTGCTTAAAGTTTTCACTCTTGTTTATTTTCTTATTTGTTCTCTCCATATTCTTCTTTTAGCATGTTGAT
>DATEOO010000305.1:0-2169 GCA_035274085.1 Candidatus Nitrosocosmicus sp. | reverse complement strand
GTAAAAGGACCATTCAAAAAATGGAAACATGTGCACCTATTTTCAGAGATCGGAAAAAATCAGTCGCTTGTTACTGATACGATTGACTTCGAATTACCTTTTTTCTTATTAGGAAAATTAATGGAAGGATATGTAGAAAATAATTTAATGAAAATTTTTGAATATAGGAAAATTCAAACTGTGAACATTTTATCAAACAAATCTGATGACGAGTAACCTTGTTTCTTTTTAGATAAGATAAATAAACTACTAGTAAATATGATTAGAATAGAGAAAAATTAGGAAGATTTTACTGCATGAATAATACAAAAAATAAAAATATTATTTTTTATGAAAATTCTTTGTATATGTTTAATAATTACCAACCTTTATTAGTTGGTTCCTTTGTGATTCTTTCTTTACTTATTGTTAACTTGTCTGTATCACATGCATCAAATCCCATTTCTATGATTAACCCTAAAGATTCCACTTACACAATGCAAGCTTTAAAGAATTTTGCTTTGTCCAAGATAAATGATGATCGTGCAGAGCATGGTCTTTCGCCATTATTACAAAGTAATAATACAGCAGCTCAAATTCATGCAAATGAATTATTACAAACAAAGACTATATCTCACCTGACAACGGATGGATTTAAACCATACATGCTGTACTCTTTGTATAACGGTACTGGATATGTTCAGCAAAACATAGGTCAAATAAGTTATATACTTTCAAACCATGGCCAAAATTACATCAAAGCATCTGATTTATGTTATGATTTCAAGCGGTTTTATTGTCCAGTCATTGATCAATACAAAGCAATTAATGATTTGGAATACTCAATGATGAATAATGATGAAGCTTGTTGCAACAATGGACATAAGAATAATATTTTAAACAAGTTTCATACGCACGTAAGCATTGGTATAGCATTTAATAAATATTATTTTGTCATGGTACAGAATTTTGAAAATCATTATCTAAGCTCCGATGTTAAAGTGCTAAAAAATAATGAAGACATAATATTGGAAGCTAAAATCAAAGATGAAAATAAATTTAATTTTGTCATAAATCATGTCTCGTTTTTCTTAGACGAGTTCCCGACCAAACTGAATTATGAAAAAAATAGAGACAAGAATAGTTACGATTTTGGAGATCTTAAATTGATGATATCTAAGCCTCTACCATCAGACTTGCAATATATTCAAGAAAAAAAAGATGATTCCTACAAGATAATAGAAGCAAAAAAGTGGAACTTGAATAAGAATAATATCGACTTGGAATTTCAACTTCCAGATACTTTAAACACAAAAAACAAAATCTTGACTATGGTTGTCTATGCCCAAACTCTTGATGATAATCAAGATGATGATCAAGACAAAGACTATATTAATCCTGAATATGTTCCTATAACATCATATACTTTTTTTAACTACTAAACTTTTAAAAAAATCCTAAAAAAAGTTTTGAAATCCGACAACCGATTTATTGCATATCTTATTCCAATTTTCACTTTCATTTTAAGGATATGGGACTCTATACTTTTAATCTGGGGTTGAATTTTGATGCAATTAGGTGCATACTCAATGATACTATTTTAAAAAGGCTTGGGATTAAGATTTGCCAAACTTATGTATAGACAAAATCCCAGATAGTAATCCTGTAAGTCTAAGAAAAACAACTTGATCGAATATTTCTTTAGTAAGTTCCTGTAGAATTCCATCCTCATGTACATTAAAGTCTTTTTCATAGCTTCGTTCTATCCATTGAAGTATTTTCTTATCCAAATCATTTACTTCCTTATCTCCAATCGTCGAAATTACATTGCCTTCGATTAACTGTCTCACAAATTCAGTAACTGTCCAGTATTGGAATTCAATTAGTGGGTGCATAGTAGGTATAATAAATTTTCATATTTAACACTTCTGTTTTATATTCTGATTCTTAATTACATATAGATTTGGATATATTAAAAATTAAAAATCTAAATTGTAATTCAAAGCCATATTGCAAAATCCTTATACATTGTCATCTTCTTACCATATTTATCAATAGATAACCTGGGTCAATGTCTATTGATTTTATTTTTTCTATACTAATACGATGCGTTAGTATCATAATTGTAGATACTTTATAAATAAAATCTATTGTCCAAATCAAAAATAAAGATCTAGATTAAATATAGTT
>DATEOO010000304.1:0-4137 GCA_035274085.1 Candidatus Nitrosocosmicus sp. | reverse complement strand
ATAATAAAGATTTTAAAATGTAATTTATCCACTACTTTAAATATCATATTTTTTTTATCAATTTCATCACTACATCTTTACGTATTTCAGTTCAAAGTCTCTTCTCACTTTTCATGTTATTTGTATAATGTAAAAGAATGTCAATTATTTGACGTGAGGAAGAAGAGATAGAAATCACTTGACAATAGTGTAGAATATATCAACAGATTTTCTTTATAATAGATAAGTATTGGAGTGCAGCGTAATAAATTAATATTTAACCATATTACCCATTCTTTGGTTCATTTGATAACTCTTTAGCTGTATCTGCAACAGTATCTTTGACTTCTAAAGCTTTCTGTTTGGCAGTATCTGCAACAGTATCTTTGACTTCTAAAGCTTTCTGTTTAGCCTTTTCTAATATCCCAAGTTTTTCATTATCTTGATTAAGATTTTTTTGTTTTTTTAATACTTCATATTGTATGTTTTTCATAACTTTAGAGTTAAAGATAACTGGATATTTCTCAAAAATGATTTCCTCTTTATTTTCCAGTCTGACCTTAATATTGCTTATTTCATTTTCTAATGGGTTTGTGATTTCTTCTTTAATTCTAATCAATAAATTAGATGTTTATAACAGTTAATAAATATGATAAAAACAAGAATATTTGCATATATCTAGTGACAGTCAACTATATTTTGTAATACAACATACATTCATACTCATACAGTAGGGTCAGAGTATATTAACGAAAATGCATTTAACTCGCTAGTATCAAGGATATGGATATTCCTTTGTTATAAATCGACTTTAGGTTTTGTATCAAAGATCCGTATAGAATCATTTTACGTTTCTTATGTGGCATAGCATCATACTCGCTATTAAATACTCTAAAATAAGTTTTTACGACTAAACATGTGTTATCTGAATGGCAGGTAGGAAAAAGTCCAAAAATCAACAAAAAAAATCAAATATTGTATACTATTATAAATATTCATAATATTAAATATTCATGAATAACGAATCTGTGATTCCTGATAACAATAAAATTACATCGGTTCAAGAAGGTCCATCTTCTAATGACATTAAATCACAACAGGAAGGACTAATTGTCGAAAGGATTCCCATATATGAGGAAGAATTTGATGTTAGTAAAGAGCTTACAAAGACACAATTGCATTTAGAAAAAAGATGGATAAAATCAACAAAAAAAATTGAGATTCCTATAAATTATGAAGAGATGTATATGAATGGAAAAGAATTTGACTCCTACAGTCACAATGAAGTAGTTGAAATTATTTCAAAGGTAAAGGAAAAAATTACAGAAGTTCTTAGTCCTAAACAAACTGAAGGAGAGGAGAATCAAATCCAGAACAGAGAGGATGGAGATGAGCACCATTATCCAAATGACCTAGATATTAAGCTGCAAAAGGACCAGAGTACAGCATCAGCAAAAATGAGTCAGAGTAAATATGAATATGAATCCCAGGATAGTGAAAAAAGACCACTATCATCCATTTCTGAAACTGATATAAATAGTGGTCAAATTCAAGTTTCAGACATTAACAACAATAACCTTGAAGAAGAACAAGTTATTCCTCTTTGGGGAGAACAAATAATAATAGATAAAAAAATGGTAAGGCTCGGCGAAATAGTTATTAAAAAATCCAAATTCTCTGAAAAGCGAAGGTTAGATATAGATGTCAGAAAGGAAAAAGTTACTGTTAAATATCCTGATGACAAAAAGCAACAAATTATCTAAATATCGAACATGAATATATAATATGTTATATAGAAAAATTTGTGAATGATAAGGGTGAATTACTAAAATCTAAGAATATTAATCTTGACGATGTATTAAAGAAAGAAGCCATAGGTATTGATGGACTGGATTTAGGAAAAGTAATAGAAATAGGAGAAACATTTATTGTCATTCAAAGGGGCCTAGTAGAAAAGAAAAAATATCATCTTCCCATTTCGTCAATCAAAAGTTTTGACGGCGAATTTATAAGTTTAGAGATTAATGAAACTGATTTAAAAAGCTATGAGCAAACAGAGGATAATTTATTCACAGGATATTCTTCATTCAAATCTTCTGACATGTCAAAAGAAGTACAAACAACTATTCCACTAATTGACGAGAAATTAGAAGTAACCAAAAAGACCATAGAAGAAAACATGGAAATAACAAAAGAGCCTATAAAGGAAACAAAAACTGTGGAACTTGAGCTATTGTATGATAAAGTAACAATAACGAAAAGACCATTAAAAGAAAATACAAGTACAAGACAAACAGAATCCAATGCTCATACATTAGAAAACAATTCTCCGCCTATCCAAATAGACACAAAAGAAGGTAAAGAAGAGGACTGGAGAAACTATGATAAAAGTACTGAAATAATTGTGACACTTGAAAGAGAAGAACCGAACATAGTTAAAAAATCCCATGTCAAAGAAGAAATAATAGTAAAGAAACAAACCTTATTTGAAACAAAGACAATAACAGAACAAGTGATTCATGAGTATTTAAAATCTGATGATGTTGAGCTTAAAAGCTGAACAGAGAAAAGAGAAAGGCCAACTGAATTAACTTAACACAGCATAATAGTATGTCATTGAGTCGTCTTCTCTGGATGTAATATAAGAATATAGTCATTTTAGTCAGACATTCTCTAGAACGCATAGACAAATCTACAAGGTTGTTGACAACTGAGAATAGAACAATATATGTAAATGGGATTGGAAGTTGTCAAAACAGACGAAAATAATATTTTAAGGTTTAAACAGCCAATATAATAATCTATTACTAGTCAATAAGAAATAAATTTCACAGTGTATTCAGATGGTTGTAAAATACAAGGAATATCAGATTTTGTAAATTAAATTTTATCAACCATATATAATTTGTTAAGAATACATCATATATGTCATCTGAAAATGACAGTCAAATCAATTGGAATGAGGTTATAGGAAAAGAAGCACTGGGAGAGAATGGATTAGACATCGGTACTATTAAAGAAATATCGACAGACTTTGTAGTTACTGAGATAGGTATGCTTAATAAGAAAATATACCACCTACCAAAAACATCTGCAAAATACTTTAATGGAGTTTTCTTAAACTTTTCACTCAAAGAGTCAGACCTTCCAACTTATGAACAAAAAATCAAGGAAAATATCTTAAATGATGATCCTTTCTCTGAATCACCGAACAGGTCAACAAAGGAAGAAGAACTGTCAATTCCATTGATCAGTGAAGATCTACAAGTAACCAAGACAATTGCTGAGGATAATATAAAAATTGTAAAAGAGCCTATAAAGGAAACAAAAACTGTGGAACTTGAGCTAATGCGTGAGGAGGTAACAATTGAAAGAAGAAGTATCGGCGTTAATGAAGACGCCTTTGACAAGGGAAGAAATACTAATTTAAGTAATGATAAAGCAGGTAATCTGGGTCCTCATAAGGAATCAGAAAGTGAAGCTTCAATGTACTCAAAGAAAGTATATTCAATTCCAATTAAAAGAGAAGAACCATTAATTAGAAAGAATCCATTTGTTCGAGAAGAAGTAATCATAAAGAAGAAACCGATAACTGTAACTAAAACAATAGAAGATGAAGTAACAACTGAGGAGATAAAGTATGACAATGAGAAAATCGAAAAAAATAAAGATAGAATACCTATATAGACTATAATATTATTTGATGTCTCAATTATAATCAGAATTACATTACTATAGTAGATTGTAAAGCATCTAATTTCGAAATACTGCTTAATTAGCCTCCTAAGCATATAAGACCAGCACAAAATAATATGTAATTCAGAACTCTATTATAAACAAAGAATATTAAGGCATATTCATCCCTAAAATCTGAATTATGCTGATAATAATTTCGACCACAATCATACCTACCATAAACCTAACATATCAGTAGGCTAAAGGCTTTCACTCAAACTATTCTTAATAAATTTCCATTTTAATGAGGGTTTATGCAATAAATATGGCAAATCGGATATAATTATCTAAATGTAGAGTGTTAAATACTATATTAGATATTTGAGATTATGAGCGTTAATACTAATTCAAGTAATTTTAACTGGAAAGATAACAGTATAGAATGGAAAGACATTATTAAAAAGGAAGCTAGAGGATATGAAA
>DATEOO010000303.1:0-2538 GCA_035274085.1 Candidatus Nitrosocosmicus sp. | reverse complement strand
ATTAGTAGAAGAGTTATATGTTATTTTCACAGTTTGTTATATTTTTACTATAATACAATACTTCTTCTATAATATATTGGAGAATTCAATTTCCTTTTATAATCTTTAGATTTGTACATTTTTGAGTTCTGATAATTGTTACAATGCCAAAGTGTTCGACGATTTGAAACATAGGAGTACATCTACCTCAAAAGACCATTTTGTTATTTGTCTATTGCTTCTTCAGTAATTTTAAAAAAAAGTCAAGGTCTTATCTTTATATTTACTATTTATGCCCACGAATTTTGATATTTAATACAATAATGAGTCTTTACAACATTTGTTTACGTATCGAGGTATTCTGGATAGTTCTTTCCTATGTCTGTAATTTTAATTTCATCAGGGTTATTACCTTGTTTAATATGCCCTCTTGTAAAAAGTTCCTGAAAAACACGGTTTTTTAGAGTAATATTGCTGGAGTCAAGGGCTCCAATTCCATTCGATCGAGCACAAGCCTCCTCATAAAGATCATTTTTGATGATACTTTTGTTTTCATCCTCCTGTGTTTTTTCGATCAGTTTTTTCATAACATGTATACAAAATTCTTTTACATCTGCATCTAGTATTGATGAAGTCATCATGAAAATCTATGTGTAATTTCCTTTTAAATCTTAACATTTCTCAATGTAAGTTCTATGCCGCTGCTTGTGCTACACATCAACCCATTTTATCAGTCTGTAACCATAAATTTACCCACTGCTTTTTTGAGTAAGTTTTCCTTACCGATATTTTCTGTTTCTTCTATTAGAAAATAGATATTGATGCAATACCTGAATCAAATTTTGAATCTTATTTACTCGAATAACTGTGGCTAGATAATTACATAATTGTCATAGCACTAGATTTACATATTTGATAATGATTGTTTTATCAAAGATTAATAATTATTCAATTATCTATCAAACAAGCATTAACCATTTTTTGCTAAACTTCTTATTTTCTCCATGAACTACCGATTCATAAAGCATTTTTAGTCGTTGTGAAATTGCTCCTACTTTTCCATCGCCAATGGTTCTATTATCAATTTCGACAACCGGCTTTATTTCTGCTGCAGTTCCAGTTAAGAATACTTCATCAGCTAAGTATAATTCATCCCTTGATATATCGCGAATTTCGCAGGAAATTCTATTATCTCTTGCAAGAGTCAATATGCTGTCTCTTGTAATACCATTCAAGGCTCCTGACATTATTGGTGCAGTGATCAAAACGTTATCTTTCACAATAAAAATATTTTCTGCGCTAGCTTCAACAACCATGCCGTTTACATTCAGCATAATTGCTTCATCGAATCCCGATTTTAGTGCTTCCACTCGAGCTAGGGCTGAATTGGCATAATTTGCTGTCGCTTTTGCATGGACAGGCATCGATCTGCCATCGATTCTGGCCCACGAGGAAACCATCATACGTATGCCATAATTTAGATTATCAGCTCTTAAATATTCATCCCAGTTCCATAATGCAATTGCCACAGAAACCTTGTTAGGCATTGGATTAACTCCCATCTTGCCATAGCCATAATATGCAATGAGACGGACATAGCATTCTTCTATTTCATTTGCTTTTATAGTATCAATTACTGCCTCTTGAAGTTGTTCTTTAGAATATCTGAGATCCATGAAGTATATTTTGCCGCTATCCAATAATCGTTGAATGTGTTCAGGCAATCGAAAAACGGCCTGGCCATCGATGGTTTTGTAACAGCGAATTCCTTCAAAAACTCCTGTTCCATAATGTAAAGCATGTGTAAGAATATGAATTTTAGCCTCATCCCAGTTTACAAGGGATCCATCCATCCATATTTTTCGTTCAGTCATAGCGTATACTACTACTAGCATGAATTTTGCTTCGCTTTGCATGAATTGCCTTTACTGCATCGGCTACGTTGATACCCTTATCTTCAACAACTATCAGAATTCTTGATGTTTCTTCTTGAGCATCCAGATTAAGGATATTGATATTATGTTCTCCAACTGTGCTGCTAGCAGTAGAAGCAATTTTTGGGATACGCCACATCATATCTCCAATCAGAGTAACTACACCTCTTTCATAAACAATCTCTACCTTGGGATAATATGCTCTGAAATGGCGCTCTTGTCTTTTTACATAGTCTGCATCAAGGAAAAGCAATCTTGTAATTTCAGTGTCCTCCCTTTTATAAGGAGATAATTTTATAAAATCATGATATTGTTTATCTTTCTCAAGTGATGCTATCAGATGAGTGGCAGCAATACTCTCCATTCTTACAATTGCACAGTTCTTCTTTCCTGTGACAATTTTTACTAAATTGCCATCTTCTGTATTTGGGGGAATCCTCTGAATTATTGTGATATTGGATGGATTTGTCATATTTGTTATAACTATTGGAATATCGATATCATTATCATCAATTTCTTTTATGGCTATGGGATCTAGAATCTTCATTCCAAACATTCCTGCTAACTTTGCTTCATTATAAGATAGATGTTTTATGTATTCGAGATCATCTTTTACAATCTTTGG
>DATEOO010000302.1:0-2436 GCA_035274085.1 Candidatus Nitrosocosmicus sp. | reverse complement strand
TAGTCTTGTATGTATTTAATGTTTCAAAATGTTAATTTAAGCATCTCCCAAGTAAAAGAGATATAGTAATTTTTAAATTATTTGTACAAAAATTTAGATAAAATAACTTCATAATACAAGGTCAAAAGTTGTTCCAACAGGTTTTGTATTTTTCCTTACTTGTATAATTTTACTTTATTGTGATATCTGAATTTTAAATTATGTGTTGCTAGTCCATCTAACTACATTCGATCTATATGATAACTCAAGTGCAACCTAGTCTGGTGACATCATATCGGCGATTCGTGTTACTCTATCCTCAGGATTATATTGATTTACTACATCAGACAATGGCATTCTTTTTCCCCCAACTATTTTGATATCTATTTCGATCTTGCCATCTTCCCCAATATCTATAATATTATAGGTATCCTCAAAAACACCCCTATACCTCCATGAGCATGCAGTGCCAGCGTAGGCTATTTTCATTGTACCTAGATCCCAAATCCAAGGTCGGTGCTTGTGACCACAGATGACAATATCTACATCATTAGAAAGGCAAGTCCTTAACACATCACCTGCATCAGATATCCCAACTACATTTGTATAGCCTGTATCAGGTATAGCAATCAAATGGTGATGCATTGCGACAATCTTTAGAATTGTCTTATTCTTAACTTGTACTCGCTTCTGATCCTCCTGGTCTTTATAACCAATATTATGTCTAGGATTCCTATATTTTTTTAGAATTTTATTTAACCACAAGTTTTGCCTAAATCCAACTTCACCTTCATCTCTATCTGCTCTGGCAGTTCCAACGGTAGTAACTATTACGGTTTGATTCTTGTTCTTTGGATTAACATACTTGTAAACCCTCGAGCCAGTTGGGGCAGAAACAGGGAAGAATTGTCTAAATAAAAGATACCCGGTATGTCTATAATCATGATTACCTGGAAATATTATCAGATTCTTGCATGAAAATTTTTTTATTTCTTGTTGGGCCTGTTCGAATTGAAAGTATAGTCCGTCATCAGTTAAATCTCCTGAAATGATAATGACGTCTGGTTTTAATTCATTATTAACCTCGCTGACCAAGGTATCAAAAGTATTCTTTTTAAATAAACCACCAATATGTAAGTCAGATATTTGAACAAATCTCATATAGTATAATCTTACTAAATAAATTGAAACTTAACGTTAAATACTTTGATAAAATGAAATAGATGTAATTTATATTCTCCAGATTGATTGAATATGCTTTACATAAATACCAAAATAGATAGTTGCAATAAATTTTAGTTAGTGTAAAGTCATGGTTTTTTGAATGTAGGTTTTGGTATAGCAATTTTGATAGGATGTCTGTAGGCAGGATGCACCAAAATGAACTCGCCCTTGTGTAATTTACTAATAACTGATTTGGTAGCGTCGTCTACCATTGAATAAGAATTTGAAGAAAGTTCGGATAAACCTAACTTGGTGATAATATGTAAACCAGTATTTTCATTAATACTCTGATCAATTTGACTTTTGAATTGCTGTGCAGAAAAAAGTATGCAATGCCGCGATTGGCCTGTGATTAAGGTTTTCAATAATTCTTCGCCAACGGCAGAGCGATTAGACATTGATAGCCGAAGACCAGTACTGCCTGATTCCCCTCGTGGCAAAAATCTATTAATTTCATCGATAAAGACTACAGTATATTTTGGTTTTTTTGTCAATTCGCTTCTTGTTCTCCCTGTTTTGTATCCAATTTCACCATCACCTTCACCACCAGTATCACCATCACCGTCACCATCATTATTCCCATAGTCGTCTTCCAGATTATTTGCATGACCAACAGAATAAATCTCATTTATTGTTTTCATTACATCTCCAACAACAAATGCTTGTTCGTCTAATGTAGGCAACATAGCTATATCTATCACAAACACTTCATTTTTCTTCATTTTTTTAATTTCTTTACCAAGATATCTGCTCGTTACCTTTTTGTCTACAAACAGTGTAGATGGCTTTCTATATTTTTGGATCATCCCCTGGAACTTTAACAAGGTAGTCTTGTGTGTAACGATCTCTTCTGGATATTCATTAAAATTAATCAAGTCAGTCCAGGTTGCAACTTTGTGAAGACTTTCGTTGTCAGCATATCCTTGGTTAAGGTTGGGCCATAATTCATAAATGTAATTTAGGATTGATGATATATTATGCTGGGGATTTAATGTTGTTTCAGAGGAGAATAATAATTCCAGCCGATCATAAACATCAGATAATTCAAAAGAATATGTGAAATAATCATTCTCTGGAATAAGTGCTGAATTTGGTTTACCATCCCCTCCCCTTGGGAGAAAATATTTTACATTATTAAATGGAGTTAAATTCAAGCCAAGTAGGTCTAGTTTATGTTTGTCTTCTCTGGAATAGGTTTTATCACTTTCTTCACTTATTTGAAGAAGATCTCTT
>DATEOO010000301.1:0-4376 GCA_035274085.1 Candidatus Nitrosocosmicus sp. | reverse complement strand
AGGGTTTTACTACTAATGAAAGATTTCATTTGTTATTGACTATTGTGATAGATAGAGAGACATTAGTGTTTGTGTAAATCTGTAGATCTCTTGTTAGACTAGTGTCGCATGTAATTCAGAATTATCCTTTAAATAATTTTGATACATAAAATAAATGTAGTGGGATCTATGTATAATCATTTTAAAATAATCGTCATGCTATTTGTGGTTATATTTGGTTTTGGTGTTTTTGGTAATTTATTATTACAAGATGCAGGTTTTGGGTACAATAAGGAAAAACTGATTGACAAGGATCATGTTTACAATAAGAACGTAGAAATCCAAAACAATCAGATGTCTACCTTTAACCCGAAAGAATATGGATATACCCTAGTATCTTCACCATTAGTGTCAAGTAGTCAAGAAGCACTGAATCCAAATACTACCTTCACGAACTTGAACAATCAAAATATTACGTTAAGAGAATATCCTGTCCCTGTAGGCTCAAGACCACATGATGTAGCTCCATCTACGTCTACATCCATGCTATATGCTACCAATAATAATACAAAGAATTTATTAAAAGATGTTGTTTGGTATACTGCACAGGCTTCTGGCGAGCTTGGGAAGTTAAATATTACGACTGGAGAGACTTCACATATTTTCCTAGGAGAAGGGTCGGCTCCGCACGGTGTTATAGTAGGTCCTGATGGGGCACCATGGATTACTGATGGAGGATTGAATGCAATTGTTAGAGTAGATCCATATACACAAAATGTTACAGTTTATCCACTACCACAAGGTGTTGGATATGCAAATCTTAATACTGCTACATTTGATAATAATGGGACTTTATGGTTTACAGGGCAGAGTGGAATATATGGAAGATTGTT
The DNA here is from genome assembly GCA_035274085.1 of Candidatus Nitrosocosmicus sp. Classification (GTDB taxonomy): domain Archaea; phylum Thermoproteota; class Nitrososphaeria; order Nitrososphaerales; family Nitrososphaeraceae; genus Nitrosocosmicus. The sequence continues at coordinate 3,504 of DATEOO010000301.1, read as the reverse complement.
TCCATCCACAGGAGCTATCGAAATATTTGATGCACCTAAAGGAGTAGGTCCTTATGGAATCACCACTACACCAAATGGATCTGTCTACTATGCGTCGCTTGCAGGTAGTTATGTAGGACTCATAAACACAAAAACTGGGCAAGTAACTGTCTTAGAACCTCCCACTCCAGATCAAGGAGCAAGAAGGGTTTGGTCTGACTCTGATGGAAATATTTGGGTATCAGAATGGAATGCAGGTAAGCTGGCAATGTACAATCCTCAAATAGATACATGGAAGGAATGGAAATTGCCGGGGAATAATCCCAAGCCATATGCAGTATATGTAGATACAAAAGACAAGGTATGGATTAGTGATTTTGGCTCCAATTCCTTATACAGATTTGATCCAGCAAATCAATCGTTTAAGAAATTTGATATTCCTAGTCCAATAGCTAATGTAAGACAGATTCTTGGAGTTGAAGGCGAAGTATGGGGAGCAGAATCAGGAACCGATCGCTTATTGATGATAAAGACGAGATAACATGGTTCCTACAGGTTAGTATGTTAACCTGACATTTCAATATAGGTAAATTTAGAATCATATTACGAGGATAGTTTATTTGATATCACCAATACAAAAGATTTATCTTGGATTTATAATAACAAATAGATCTTTGGTTACTAATTTAATATTATTAATATAGTAACAATCCTGTTATAAGGTGATTAGTAACAAATTTGACTAAATATCTAGACTCAATAAAGATAAAAAAAATGTTGTCTTTGCTTAGGTTTAAACTTTAGATCCGATCCCTTTGTCGTTTAGAAATGAGAAGAAAACATAGAGAGGATAAGATAAGATAATAAGTTATTAATAACTATCTATGATTTACAGTTTATTTGACAAATATTTTTTGGCCTTTTCTAATACCTTTTTTTCATTTTCGGGTAAAGGTTTATCATTTATCATTTCTTTAAATTGAAGGGCGTTTAATATGGCTTTACCTCCATAGTGATTGTTAAAGTACACAAAGATGGTATCAGTCTTTTCCTTTATTTTTCTAATCTTTTCAACCCACGGATAAAGTTCTTTTTGAGAATAAAGGTAATTATACCAGTAGTGGTCTTGAGTTGTATTTCTACCATGGAGTCGAATTACTACTCCGGTGGATTTGGATGTTATGTTATTTTCGTCAGACATAAACTCTAAATTTTCTTTCGAAGGAGAATCAGTTAAAACATAGACTATATCATAATGTTGAAGTAATTCAAGTATACCTTCTGTATCCCATGATTTGTGTCTAAATTCAATTGCAAATTTGATATCACTTTGTATATCTGAATCGTTCTTTAATACTTTAAGAAATTCTTCTAATTTTTTAGATTCTGTAATTGTAAAACTTGGTGGTAACTGGATAATTATTGCTCCCAGTTTATGTGAATTTTGTAGAGGTGATATTTTGTCAAGGAACATGTTTAAATCAGTCATTACATCTTTGTTTATATCTAGTCTTTTTTCATGCGTAATTATTTCTGGAACTTTCACTGAAATCTTAAAATCGGCAGGGGTTGCCTTTGTTATTCCTATAAATAAGCTTTGAGTCATGTGTTGATAGAATCTATTATAGAAGGTAGCATCCATTTCAACTGTGTTAAAGAATTGTGAATAGTAGTTGAGTTTTCGAGTTTTATTATCAGGATAAAATACGTTTAGCCATCCTCCTTTTTCAGATGAATCGCCATAATTCCATCCTGAACATCCTACGAATAATTGAGGACACATGTTCTAGATCTTGAGATTAATAGTGTGATAAAAAAACATTTACGGAGATATAAGTAATAACTGTGTTTTAATTATTATGTTAGTTTTCATTTCCCCCACTGTCATCCCTGTTATTATCATTTTGTTCATTACTATCTTCATCAGCATTGCTGTTATCGCTACTGCCATCTCCACCTTCATTATTACTATTCTCATTTTGCTCCCCTTGTTCTTGTTGCCCTTGATCAAGTAAGGGTTTTGTATCTGATTCTGTATCTTCATTCTGATTAGTGTTTCCATTAGTTTTTTCTTCACTGTCGTTATTAGTGCTAGTGGCATTATTGTTAGCTGAATCGGTAGTAGTAGTATTGTTTTTACTGCTTGTTTTATTAGTATCATCTGGTTCTTCAATTACCTTAAAAGTAGTTCGATCAGTTTTTTTGGTATATCCATCTGCATCGACTGTGGCTGTAACATCAAAGTTACCAGTATTAGATCCCGGGCCAATTTCGATCTCAAATGTTGCTACTCCATCACTATTTGTTTGACCACTTTGTGATTTATCAAAGTCAGTTGTATAAGATACCCGAAGATTAGTATTGGCATTAGCAATTTTTTCTCGTGTATTTTCGTCACCAGCTATTACATCAATTGTTTGAATATTTCCTCTCACCAGAGGATTTTTCTTAACATCTATTTCTATATCAAGTTCAGCACCTTTAGGAGAAGGATTAGAATTAGAATTAGAATTACCATTACCGTTATTAGACTCTGATAAGGATGATTGACCGGTGTTATCACCATTTACAAACCCTTGATTATCGCTTAAAGGTGGCAGAGTTGAAGACAGACTTCCTCCACCTCCACCAACACTACCACTATTAATTAATCCTGTACTTGCTCCACCGTCACCAAAACCATCATTATTAAAAAGAAACTTTGTGTTGGTTGGAAATGCCATTGAACTTTGAGTAGAATCCATGTTTAGGGAATAGAACTTGCCTTGAGATTTTGTCTTGTTATCAAAGACAGTAATATCAAATGGTATCACCTGATTTTGAGACAAGTTACCAACATTTAGGCCAAAACTTTGAGTCCCTATAACTCCTAGACTTGAATTATCATAGTATGTTGCAACTAGATTTAAGAATTGTTCTGGGAATTGCCCTTGGTTAATTATATTACCTGTGATATGAGGATTACCAACATTGTCTAAAAAGGCACTAGTTCCATTTAATAGAAGGTTTGCTGGTTTTTCTATTGCTGGTTGAGAACTGGTAGAAAATTCCATAAAGTTAAACTTGCCTAATATCTGAGGATCCGGTATTATTATATCAAATGGGGATAGTTCGGTTTGTCTAAGAGTTGATATTGATGAAAACGCAGAGTAATTTCCAACTAAAACGTTATTGTTTGTATCAGATAAAAGTGTAGTAATTATGATATTTGTTTGGGGGTCTATTGATGTGTTATTTACCTCACCTATAACATGAAAGTTACCAAAATCATCTGTATAGGTAGAAGTGCTTACAATCTGGATAATATTGTTATTGGTAAGTTGAGCAAATACAAATTCTGGAATCCATAAATCAGATCCTCCAGGATAAAGGACTGTTATAGAATCCAGAGAAACAATGAATACCATCAAAATCACAATGATTGAAAATGATTGTATAAGTTTAGAACGTATACACAACAGTTTGATATCTAAGAATAAAAAGTATAAACCTTCTCATTGCCATTACAATTAAGAGTAGGGAAAA
>DATEOO010000300.1:0-12479 GCA_035274085.1 Candidatus Nitrosocosmicus sp. | reverse complement strand
GCCCATTCGATCGCATCAATACCTGTAGATTTTTTCCCACCAAAAATCTTGATTTCAAACCAATATTTTTTCCCATCCTTGGAAAAAAAATATTTTCCACCTTGATCATAGTTTCTTTTTACATCCAAAGCGACTACTATACACTGCTTTCCGAAAATACACATTAATTCTTGGATCAATTCTGGGTCTACTACTGCTGCGGTATTTATTGAAACCCTGTCTGCACCACTCAAGAGTAGATTACGTGCATCTTCCAATGTCTTTATACCGCCCCCAACTGTAAATGGTATATTTATTACACTGGCTACATTTTTTACAATATCTTTCATTGTTTTACGATGTTCCTCAGCCGCAGTAATGTCTAAAAATATTAATTCATCTGCGCCTTCGTCGCTATATTGTTTGGCTAATTTGACAGGGTCTCCCGCATCTTTCAATTCCTTAAAGTTAATACCTTTTACAACTCTACCTTTATTTACGTCCAGACAGGGAATGATTCTTTTTGCCACAGCCATATTAAATCAATTCTTGAACATGTTCTATTTTCAATTTCTCGTCATACAATGCTTTCCCTAATATTACTGCATAACAATTAACGTTCCTTAACTTTAATATATCTATTATATTACTAACTCCTCCGCTAGAAACTATCTTTATACCTTTAAAGGTGTTATTTATTTTGACCAGTGTTTCTATATCAGGGCCTTCCAAAGTGCCATCTTTGTCAATGTTTGTCAGCAAGAACTCATTAATGCCTAGTTCTTGGTAAAACCTGATGGCATCAAATAATTTTATGCCTGAAAATTCCTTCCATCCAGAGATCATTACATTTTCTTCATTATGATCTACTGAAATTATAATCCGATTTAGTCTTTTCTTTGATATCTTTTGTATCATCTCCGGTTGTTTGAAAGCAAATGTTCCTATGACAACCTTTATTGGCTTTTTGATGTCCAAGAATCTATTTATACTATTAATAGTTCGAATACCGCCTGCAACCTGTACTGGAATATTTACCAAATCAATAATCTTTAATATAATTTCACTATTGTTCTTTCCTGTATTCAAAGCTGCATTTAGATCAACTATGTGTAACATATCAACCCCCTTGGATTCCCATTTTTTTGCTACTTCTAATGGATTGTCATCGTACACGGTTTTATTTTCTAATTTGCCATTGACCAATCTTACTACCTGGCCATCTAATAGATCAATTGCTGCAATGCTTTTCATTTTGATCGCTTGCAAATATTTATAAAGTTTTTAATCATTTTTTCGCCAATTGTACTTGATTTTTCTGGATGAAACTGGGTACAATAAATACTGTTAATTTCTATTGAGGCCGGGATGTTTACTCCATAATTCGATTTTGATGTTATTATGTCGCTATTTTTAGGTGTAGTATAATAAGAATGTACAAAATACACCCAAGATTTATTTGGTATTCCTTCAAATAATTTACTCTTCTTATCTGTTATCTCCAAACTATTCCAGCCTATATGAGGAATTTTTACCAAGTTTTTAGGTAGGGACAACACTTCTCCTTCAATTATGTCAAGCCCTGCTAATTGTCCTTCTTCACTTTTCTCAAATAACATCTCCATTCCCAAGCATATTCCCAAGACTGGAATGTTTTTTTCCATAAACCGGGAGAATCCCGTTTTACATCTGTTTATTGAAATAATTGCTGGATCAAAATTTCCGACACCTGGTAATACTATTCCATCCACTTCTGACGATTCTTCAAAATCATTTATGATTGATACATCTGCTCCATTTCTTTGCAAGGATGATTGAAGACTAAAAATGTTTCCGGCTCCATAATCAAAAATTGATATTTTTACCATATCCTACATCATTCCTTTGGTAGTGGGACCCCCTTCGCTATTTGGATCAATCCCTATTGCGTTCCTTAGTGCAACTGCGGCGGCTTTTATGGCAGATTCGATTTTATGGTGATCATTTGTTCCATAATGTACTATAATATGCATGCAACAATTAATATTTCCAATAAATGATTGAAAAAAGTGAATAATATCTTCTTGCGAAATATTCTCAATCTTTTCTCTTTCTAATTTCATTTCGATGTGACTATATTGTCTCTTTATCAGATCTACAGCGACGCTTGAAATGGATTCATCCATTGGAACTGTTGCATTTCCAAAACGATTAATATTCTCTCTATTACCCAAGGCTTTATCAATTGCTTGGCCTAATACGATGCCTGTATCTTCTATTAGGTGATGTTTGATGCCGTCTTCGCTTTTTGCTTTCAAATCAATGTCAATCTTACTGTGTTTTGAAAAAGATACTACAATATGATTTAAGAAATCGATCCCTGTATTAACGTTAGAATTTCCTTTTCCATCTAAATCGATTTTAGTCACTATATTTACTTCCTTTGTCCTTCTTTCAATTTCACACGTACGTTGATGATCCTCAATAATCACTATGTGCTTTTAATTTTTTGTATTATTTAATATATTTGGTAAATCATTTACATTTTTGATGATTATGTCTGCATTATTTGATTTTAGCAGTTTTTTCTTATTAATTGATCCATTGTTATTTTTATCATCCTCGCCATCATCATCACCATAGACTCCACAAAAGAAAATTTTATACTCTGCTGTCTGCTTCCTAAAGTTTTCTACCATTAAAAGATCTGCAATGGAATCCCCTACGTACAATGCACAACTTAATTTTAAATTATCAAATACTTTGTGTAGGGAAAATGGGTTAGGTTTGGAAAATTCTCTATTTTCATCCTCCAGGAATACACAAGCACTTTCATTAAAGTAATTAATCAGATTGTTAAAAGTGAAATAAGTAGCAATCTTACTCCGTCCGGATATCAATCCCAAATTTCCGTTAAATTTCTGTGAAAGAAGGCGTATTGTACTCTCTTTAATTATTAAGATATCCTTGTTTATGAGTGGCTCCTCAAAATAATATATCGGCTCCTTATTGAACCGTTTTTTATATAAGATTGGACCATAAAAGATTTCATTAAAAAGAGTGGAAATCATATCGTTATTGCTAGGATACCTTAATTCTTTTGTTATGGATTTTATGTTTCCAATCTTCCCAAGCTCTTTTTCTACCGAATCTTTGCCTCTGTCATCTAATTTCTCCAATATATTATGAAAAACTTGAATGGTCTTGTCTGAATCCATTTTATTGATAAATACGCAATATAAAATTATTAGGACTATTGAATAAGCAGTATCAATATCATTATTAAATCCACCCGTATTTCGAAGTTTTGAAATTATATCCTGAAAAGGAAAGTTAGCTACATTTGTATTAAAACCCTTGATTAGAATAAACTGGACTGTTTTTATTATTGCTTCATCGTATGATTTCTTTACGTCAACTAATACACCATCTATATCAAAAATAATCGCTTCACATTCTGAAAAATTGATTTTCTTATTAGTCAACTTTATAACTATAGATAATCAGTAATTAATAATTAATATCCTGTTATAATTTTACGTATATATAAAATTAAATAGGCTATAGTATATTAATATAGAATAATCAACAATACAAGTTATATAATACATTCTTCTATATTATTGTGTGAAATATCGGAATAGGACCGAAATAATTTCTAATATCCTAAATGCAGCCAATGGGGGCATTTCAAAAACCAAAATAATGTACAAGGCCTTTCTATCATATGCTCAGATAAAGGAATATTTGCCTATACTATTGGAAAATAACTTGTTGGCTCTTGGCACTGACGGCAAATACAGAACTACTGAAAAGGGTATTAGGTTCCTAAAGATGAATGAGGAGATTCAAGAATTAATTGAATCAAAATCACTTCAGGATGATTTTACCTAATATTATTCCGATATGAATAATTTTACTAAAATGATGGTTTGATCTTAATAAATTGATATTTTAGCTTACTAAATAATTCTATTTTTAGCCTTAAATATAAAAACCAATATATTGTTATGGTAAGAAATAGAGATGGATTCAGGCATGCTATTTGTTAAAATTTTTCACGTAGGAGTTTTATTTACTGTTTTTATCTTTACTATTCATATTAGTTCTGTGTATGCTACAGTTGATGCCAAAAACAACAATAGTTCTTCAACCGGCAATAACACCTCACCTATAAAACCTGATAATTACGCTATTAAAGTAGGAGAAGGAAATCATACTGTATCCTTTACAAAGTATTTTCCTGATTATGTAGAAGTAACTGCCGGCGATAGTATAACTTGGTATAATGGAGTCGATGTTCCATATCCTCATACTGTTACCTTTGTAAGAGACTTAGATAATGCCGAAAAGATTGGGCTTCCCTTCTACGTTTCTAATAATACACAATTTATCCCTGTATTAAATAATCTTGGAGAACCATTAGAAGAAACGACCGGTAATGGAACACGGATTGTTATGATGTTAAATGCAAGAGCATTAACTCCTACTGTGATTACAGCAGATGATAAAGTAATGGAACTAAAAAAAGACTCTATATATGATTTTAATGGAACTGAAAAATTCGTTAACTCCGGACCGTTGCTATCTTTGAATAAAAAACAGAACTTTGATTACTCTTTTAGCACCTCCTTTACTGTTGTTTTTAATAAACCCGGGTTTTTTGAATATACTTGTCTATTTCATCCTTGGATGACTGGAAAGATTTTAGTCAAACCCTAGTAGTATATAATATCTTAAAATTTGCTTTCCATGATCTAACTATATATTTTCTAACCTTTTTCATACATCTATATTTGACACGAAATATTGACCTTGATTCTCATGATAGCTCTGATAAAAGCTATAGTAGAAATTCTCAAAAATTTTTAAACAATTCAAAAGTAAGTGTAGGTGATGAAGTGAAAATAGTTACTAAAAAAGCAGAATTTTTTGGTATTATTCTACCTCGATACGAAACATTTAGTGACAAATATATCGTTTTAAAATTGAAAAGCGGTTACAATATTGGAATTGAAATAGAAAATATTATAGAAATTACTAACAAAAATGTTGATCATTTTTTAAAAAAACCTGTAACAGAATCAGGTCCAAGGGATAATGATAATGCCAGTGCTAATGATGATAATAACAGCCATAATTTATTCGAAAAAATGAATAATTCTAAATTATTACCAAAAATATTGCTAATTAGTACAGGTGGCACTATTGCAAGTAAAATTGATTATAGAACAGGTGGTGTAACTTCACTTTTGACTGCATCAGAATTATATTCTGCTTTCCCGGAACTTTCTGACTACGGATATATTTATCCTGAATTCTTATTCAACGAATATAGCGAAAATATGAATCCCAATCATTGGTCAGCTCTAGCGGATAGAATTTCATTTGCTATCCTCAACGAACAATATGATGGAATTATTGTATCTCATGGTACCGATACTATGCATTATACTTCCTCTGCATTAAGTTTCGCTCTCCAAAATATCCCAATTCCTGTAGTTTTGGTTGGTTCTCAGAGATCATCTGATAGACCTTCTTCTGATGCATTTAGCAATCTGGTTGGTGCAATAAGATTTATCAAGGATGCAAAACATTCAGGTATTTTTGTTTGTATGCACTATAACACTTCAGATGAAATAATTGCATGTCATCTTGGGACACGGGTGAGAAAAAATCATACCAGCAAACGTGATGCATTTAAATCGCTTGATGGTATACCTTTTGCCTTAATTGAGAATTCAGACATAAAATACAACAAGTTATTACACAACGGGATGGAACTTGCGAATATCTCAAAAAATTTTATTTCAAAGACGGCATTTAGCGATAAAGTATTTTTGTTGAAATTCTATCCTGGATTTAGTTCTTCATTTCTTGAGAACTTTTTACAGATGGATTATAAAGTTATTATATTAGAGGGCACTGGGCTTGGACATGTGAGTAAAGACTGCTTTCCTATTTTAGAAAAACTAATAGATTCTGGCATTTTTGTTTTTATGACTTCACAGTGTATATTTGGTACAGTACAGATGACTGTTTATGATACCGGCAGAGACCTTTTGGGTTTGGGTGTTATTCCTCTTTCAAATATGAGTTCAGAAACCGCTGTCGTTAAAGCAATGTGGGCATTAGGTAATAATACAGGTACTGCGGATTTTGTTAGGATCATGAAGACTGATTATTCGAATGAAATTTCTAATATGTTGCCGCTAGTTTAATAGATTTAAGGAGACAAGTTTGATGAATCTAAACATCGACAAATTAAACGTAAAGGTTGGCTTTGAAATACATCAACAACTAAGTACATCGTCTAAACTCTTTTGTAGATGCAAAGGGGATGGAACCAACGACGAGGATTATGATTTCAACTTTATTCGAGTCTTGAGACCTACAAAAAGTGAATTGGGTGATTTTGATAAAGCTGCATTATTTGAACACGCCAAAATGAATTCAATCAAGTATTATTCTAAAGTAGGATATAGCTGTTTAGTGGAAGCTGATGAGGAGCCTCCACATGAAGTAAGCAAAGATGCACTTGAAACAGCATTGTTGTTTTCACTTGCTTTAAATTCAAATATTGTTGATGAAATTCATGTCATGAGGAAATTAGTGATAGATGGTTCTAATGTCTGTGGATTCCAAAGAACCATGTTAATATCAACGGGAGGTTACTTATCAGTCGATAATTTCAACAAGGTAGGTGTCCAGGGCATATGTTTAGAAGAGGATGCAGCAAAATTAATTTCTACCAATCCTATGTTTAAGGAATACGGACTTGACAGGCTTGGGATCCCGTTAGTCGAAATCGCACTTGATCCCATATCTGGGACTCCTGCAGAAATTGTAAATGTCGCATTAACGCTAGGACGATTACTTCGAAGTAGTAAAAGAGTAACTCGAGGAATTGGAAGCATAAGACAGGATGTGAATATATCTGTCAACGGTGGTCAAGTAGTGGAAGTCAAGGGAGTACAGCAATTATCACAACTTATCAAAGTTTTAGACTATGAGACAAAAAGACAGTACGGATTAATCAAAATAGCGGAAGAATTTAAAAATAGAAATATCAATGATTCCTTTATTGGCGACAGAATTGAAGATATAACATTCTTGTTCTCAAATTCAACATCTAAAGTAATAAAAAAAATATTAAAAGATCCAGACCCGGTTATTAATTGTATTCGTTTGAGGGGTCTAAGAGGTTTAATTGGCTATGAACCCGTAAAAGACGTAAGATTGGGTAAAGAGTTGGGAGAATTTGTTAGATTTTTTGGATTAGGTGGCGTTTTTCATTCCGATGAACTACCTAATTATGGGATCACTATTAACGAGATAGATAGCCTTAAGAAATCAGCTGACATTTCTGCTGAGGACGCCTTTATAATAATAGGCGGTAACAGAGAAAAAATAAACAATCTTCTTGAACCATTGATTAAAAGGGTAATCCAATTTAAATATGGTGTCATTGCTGAAACTCGCTCAGTTACTTTAGACGGTACTACTATTTTTTCACGACCCCGACCAGGATCATCCAGAATGTACCCTGAAACAGATATAATGCCAATTCCTGTTGATCGTAACTTACTTGATAGTTTGAAAGATAAAATACCTTTGCCGTGGAATGAACTAATCAAAGGAATCATGAAAAAGTATGGATTGAATATGAAATTATCTGAACAAATCTTTGATTCTGATTATTATAATTTATTTGAGAGACTTTTGATAACCAATTCCTCGCTTTCACCCACCTTTGTTGCATCAAAACTTACTGAAGATATTGTTAGTCTCTCCAGAAATAATCTTGATAAGGATCTCTTAACAGATGAAATGATTCTAGACATTTTTAATAGGCTTGATAAGGGGTTTATTGCAAAAGAGTCTATAATATTAATTTTTGAAAAATTGATGAAAAAGGAATGCATGTCGGTAGAGGAAGCAATAAATTCTCTCAGTCTAACTAAATTGGATGATACAGACTTATTTTCTATATTGGATAAATTGTTTGATGATAATTTGAGCGTTATAAAAGAGAAAGGGCCCAATTCCATGGGTGTATTGATGGGGAAAAGTATGGCAGTTCTACGAGGTAAGGTAGACGGTAGCAAAATTAATGACTATTTGAAACACAAATTAGAGACATTTCTTAACGAAGGATCTACTTCGTACTCCTCCTCCTCCTCCTCTTCTTAGCATGACTCGAGTACCTAAATCAATCAAGAATCACTATGTCGATTCCTTTCTCATAAATTCAGATAACTTGAGGTCATTCCTCTCGTCTCACAAGATTTCAAATTCTGAACTTGAGGATGTGTTATTTACAATTTCCACACTATATAGTCAAAAGGTGGATGCTATTTTAGAATTATGTGGCAATGATTGGACAAGGCTAGATTCTGCTTCTTCGCCTTTAATTTTATTCGTTCAATGCATTGATGAACTACTCCGTGAAGATCACTTGAATATTTCATCACAATGTAGATTTATTCTAAATTCATTCTCAAAAACGTTAGAATCTTGGATGATCTGGTAGTTTATATTTTGTTATTTTATAGTATGTTACGTTAATTTAGTGTATTTACTTTTGTATTTCTAACTTTTAATAATATTGTTATAGTTTTATTGCTGTCTAAAAAAAATATTTAGTGTGCGTGAGGTGGTGGTGCACTACCTTTTGATAATTCTTCGTTAAATGTTCCTGATGCTTTTTCATGGAATTCCAATGCGGCCTGATCGACCTTAATTGCTTGAGGTGGACATACCGATACACATGCCATACACCAAATACAATCATGTTCTCTGATTGGATCTGCTTTATCTGTATAGTCTTTTCTTTCTTCCTTAACTGAAGAACCAGTGCCTTCAAATACTTGATTTACTGCCTCTTTAGCTGATACGTCATGTTCAGTTCTGTACCATTGAAAAACTTGTACAGGACATGCTTCAATACATGCTCCATCTGCTACACACGAGTCCCAGTCGACTGCTACCATAGTTCCACTTACACCTAAAGGTCCTATTTCTTCTCCTTTTGCTTGGAATGCTTCTTTAACTTCTGGATTCTCTGCTGCCTCTTTTAGTGAACCTGGACCCCACAAATAGTGAAAATGTTCATCGTCTGAAGTTTTTATCTTTCCAATTACTTGATGATTTGCTGGAAAATCTGGATCGATTGGCATATTTTTTTGCAGAGATATTGATCCTTCTATATTATATAAATCATGTGTAGAAATATCTATAAGAGGCTACGATATTTCGAGAAATTTTTCATGGTTCTTTTGATTTGATTTGATTTATTCTTTCCTATTTACCAATTGAATATATTGGTATGCAGACGTTTCATTATCAAAAGCATAGTGTACCTTTTGAAAGTTCTTTTTGAACTCTGTTACATTCTTCAAAACTTTAGAAATATCTTGCTTGTCTATTACAACTTTTTTGATAAAGGTTGCTATTTCCTGCATCTCATCTTCCTTCATTCCTAGTCTGGTTACTTCAGGAACTCCTATTCTAATGCCACTGGGATGAAAATAATTTCTTCCCTCTTTTATATCTCCAGGAAGCAATTGTCTATTCAGGATTATATTGCATTTTTCCAGATCCTTTTCTATAGTTCCCCCATCACCATAATTTGAGACATCGACGGCAAGTTGATGTGATTCGGTATAGCCTCGCTTTTCCCCTAAAACATTGAATCCATGATTTGCAAGGGAGTAGGCAAGCATTTTTGCATTCTTGATAACTTGTTTTGCATATTCTTCTCCAAATTCTAGTGATTCAGCTAATGCTACTGCTTTGCCAGCAACATGATGCAAGTGATGACTACTTGTGTTTCCAGGAAAAATTGCCTTCTTTATAGGATCCGAATATTTTTCAACTGATACTATGATGCCTCCTTGGGGTCCCCATAGTGTCTTGTGTGAGCTCATGGTCATTGAATCAGCGCCTTCTCCTAAAGGATCTTGAAATTGTCCCCCGGCGATTAAACCTGCTACGTGGGCTCCATCATAATTTATATATATATTACGTTCATGCAAGAATTCTGATAATTCCTTCACAGGATGGGGAAACAGGAAAAGACTCCCACCAAACATCGCTATTTTCGGGCCTTTTCCTTCAGCAATCATTGTATCTATTTTTTTCTTGGTTAGTTCAACATCAATGGTCATGCTTTCTTTTGAAAATGGAAAGTGTTCTATAACTAATCCATGAACCAAGCCGGCCGTTCCTGAGTGTTCTTTTTTCCCGTGTGAAATATGTCCACCGGTAGGAATAGACGAAGCTATCATAGTGTCTCCAGGATTTGAAAATGCAGAATATATTGCCAAGTTTGCAACAACGCCTGATGTTGCTCTACAATCGGCAAATTCAGCTTTAAATACTGATCTTGCTAAATCATTGCAGATATTTTCAACTTTGTCTATAAAAGTGCAGCCTGCATATACTCTTTCTCCAGGCCAACCTTCTGCATACCTATTTCCAAAATCAGATATTATGGCTTCCCTGACGGCTGGACTTGGGATATTCTCACTTGCTATGAGGGGAATGGAATTATTGAACCAGTCATGATGTTCTTTAATTAATTTTAGAATATTATCCTGAATTTCTTTTGCATTCAATATCAATTTTTGTATTAATTACTTATATAAAACATCGTAATCTGGCAAAATAGTACTATTTTAGTGATGATTTTTTAGTCATTTATAACAATAATTTTATACTACATGTATTTTATCTACTCATGCAGAAGGTTAAACAGATGGAAGGATATTGTGTTAAATGCAAAGCAAAAAGAGAAATGAAAGATGAAAAAGAGGTAACCATGAAAAATGGAAGACCTGCTACTCAAGGTATATGTACTGTGTGTAATACGAAAATGTTCAAGATAGGAGGAAGTAAAAAATCAAAATAAATAAAAAAAATTTCAATAATCTAGTAGTCGATTCAAATCAATATTTTCTATATTTACCTTTTTGATATGATTTGTTGATACTATTTCCTATCCATAAATTATTTATTTCAACTTCAGAGTTTGATAATGCCTTGTCAATTTGTTTTAAATTAGAATTAAATACGGTTGAAAACAAAATTCTTTGGTTATAATGCTATTCCTTGGTATTTCTGAAAAAATACTTAATATTTTTATAGGTGGAATTATTTTATGAAATTACAGTAATGATGACAACCTTCTAGCTCTGAACTGTTGTATTTTAATTAATGGCTATGATATATAGGAGTTTATGGATGGATTAGACAGGGAATTTGAAAGACCCGATTGGGACATTTACTTTATGATACAAGCTTTTTTGGCAAAGTTACGATCCAACTGTCTTACCAGGCAAATCGGAGCTGTAATAGTAAAGAATAATAGACAAATATCAACTGGTTACAACGGTACCCCATCTGGATTTCAGAATTGCTTTGAAGGTGGATGTAGAAGGTGTACAGACAGAATTAAAGGTATTGTTAAATCAGGTGAATCTTTAGAGAGATGTATTTGCGTGCATGCGGAGGCTAATGCAATAATGCAATGTGTTATGTTTGGAAACGCCGGTAGTACCAAAAATGCTACTTTATACTCTACTCTTGCTCCATGCATAGAATGTAGTAAGATGGCTATTACAGTAGGGATCAATAGAGTGGTCATTTTATCTAAATATGACGAGGATGGAACCGAGATCTTAAGACAAGGAAATGTACAAATATTAGAAATGGATCCAGCTAAATTGCAATCTTGGATGTCAAAGCTAATTGGATGATACTCCTTAATAGTATAATTTCTGTCCGGTCAAACTTTTCTCTCCTGTACATCATTAAATAATTAACTACAAAATTTATCAACTAACTAAAACCAACCAACCAACCAACTTACTAAATGAATTAAAACTAATAAAAAACTAAAACTAGAACAAAAACTAAAAAAAAAGATTATGGAACTGATCTGCTGTAGAGTTTTCCTTCTAATGCTAGTTTGTACATTTCTGCTACGTATGGGTTTCTTGCAGGAGTTTCCGCGCCCAGCTCCACCAAACGTGCGTATACCCTAACTACATAGGCTAAAGCACCCATAAATGCTACTACTACACCCATGTTAAACATCCAGTGGTTAGGTACTGAAAATATTTCTTCAACAAACCAAAAGTGCCACATTTCATTGATACCTATGGTAAACATGGTTGCCAAGTAACCGATAATGGTGATCTTTAGACCAGTATTCATTGAATTGTTTGGTCCTCTTAGTACTGGAACTCTTCTATCATACATAGCAACAAATCCCCAACCTAATGGAAGTGCAATAAAGTGACTGTACAACCACCAGTGAGCTGGTGTAAATGCACTATCTCTGATTGCTGTTTGGTGTAGTGATCCATCAACAAAGTTATCAACTTCGACTGATGCAGCAATAGACCCTAGCATAATGACCATTAAATAGATCTTTTTTAGTCTCTGAATTTCTACTTCTTTTGGAATTAATGCTGGCATTTGTGCCATAATCTTTCTTAATCTATCTTCATAGATCA
>DATEOO010000299.1:0-2052 GCA_035274085.1 Candidatus Nitrosocosmicus sp. | reverse complement strand
CGAGAGTGGTTGAATCAGAGCTTAATATTTTTACTTGATTTGTTTGGTTCAGTGAGGAAAGCGTCATATTAGTAAAATCCTTGAGAGATACGCTCTGTTGGTAGTTCATTACAGTTATAGTTAATCTAGGCGGGATTGGATCGGAAAGATTTTGTAGCGGACCATAAAATGCTGCTATCTGAGTATACTCTGGTAGACCGCTATCTGAATATGTCCAGTTTGAAGGAAACAACATAGTTATTCCATGTTGTGAATTTCGATATGCAAGTTGGTTTGGAGATGATCCGTTAGTAACGTTTGGTTCCAGGCCAAAACCAAAACTTGTCTTATTTGTATTCGAGTCTGGTCTTTCTGCCGCAAACACTAGATTTGACGAGATTGTAATTTGAAATAACAGTGCAAC
Organism: Candidatus Nitrosocosmicus sp.; assembly: GCA_035274085.1. Lineage (GTDB taxonomy): Archaea > Thermoproteota > Nitrososphaeria > Nitrososphaerales > Nitrososphaeraceae > Nitrosocosmicus. The sequence continues at coordinate 1,649 of DATEOO010000299.1, read as the reverse complement.
ACTAATCAATCCGAATACTGTCAATAATCGGTTAGCAAATAAATTCATAGTCTAATTATCGAGAATTAACAAATGAGTCCTTTAATTGTTTCTATTTGTGCTAGATTAAAATATTCAATTGGATTCTTGAATCATTAAACGAATCGAAATGAACTCTAATTAATTAAATGTACCAGATTTTTTCGTTATTTCAGATTCATATAGAAAAATAAGTAAGAAAAATATTTGTATAAATGATTATACAAACTATTTAAATTATTATGACGATATTAATTTAATGGAATCGATGAGATGTGACTACTGTAGAAAACAAATACATTCCTTAAATCATTTCTTGGATATGTTCGTCTGCAATGCCTGTTATCATAAATTGATTTCCCATGTGTTCTACCCAGGAAAAATTCATGCTTGATGGTGAGTCTACCACCTTAGCGCCATTGTCAATTCGTTACCCCAATTAAATATCATTAATTCGATGTAATCCGTAAACATACGGCAGTTAACCTATCCTCGTAGGATTCGGCTTCTATAGGCAAATTACATATTCATTAAGCCGTTGTTGCTTTTTTATGTAGTGTTTATAAAATATGTAAACCTAATTATTAATGATAATTTTGGTCTCCGCTGATAAGCACTCATTTAAGACTGATATAACTGATGAAGACGAGTTAAGGGAGATTGAAAAGGTTGAGAAAATTTTAAGCTCTGACGAAAAAGTTCTCTTAGTTGCTAGACAGTCCAGACTGAAGCCTGGTGGTTCGGCCCTAACACCGGATTCTATTATAGCTACAGATCGAAGGGTAATCATGAGAGACCCCTACATGCTCGGTTTGAAATCTGAACTTATTGATATTCCCTATGACGTAATAACCAGCGTAAAACTACAAAAGGGCGTATTTTCTTCAACTATTTTATTTAAGGCACCGTCGCTAGTAAACAAGACAAAATTGGGCCTTATCGATGAGGATATATCCGGCGAAGATGACCAAGAAGGTGTGATGGAAGCGCTCTCAAAGGACAAGGCCGAAGAACTTTTAGAAATAATCAGACGGCGAATGAATGAAACCAGTGACGATAGATCAATAAGTGTTGATAATATTTCTATTGCTGAAGAGATTGAGAAGCTGTCTGCATTAGTGAAAAAAGGAGTTTTGAGTGAATCCGAATTTCAGAAAATGAAACAACATCTTTTGGAAAAAATGTAACTGAATAGAATAAACTTGCAAATCTTTACTCAAAATTCTGATTTGATCTTCTTTCGTTGATAACTGCCATGCGTACACGAGAATATTCAGCTAAAAATCTAGATCATACAAGTAGTCAAATCTAATCTAAAAAAACGGAATATGTTTATTTGTTCTATAATATGGTCTAAGCTTTTTTCCAATTATCTCGAAAGTACGTTAAGACTTTTTTTGAAAATAATCTAATAAACTTAATTTCATCTGGACTAGTACTATGTATATAAATTTTTGTAAAACCAGCGTTAAGATATTTTTCTATTGGAGTAATTAGGTCCTCTATGGAGGTAACTATTATTGTTGATTTCTTTAGTTCATCATCTGAAACTTCTCTTTTGGCTTTTTGTTCTAAGACCCTTGGATCGTTAATCTTGGTATTAAATGCATCGTCTATTTGTGTAGTGCGCC
>DATEOO010000298.1:0-4732 GCA_035274085.1 Candidatus Nitrosocosmicus sp. | reverse complement strand
CTTAAAGATCCTAACATCCCGTATTGTTTGAGATAGATTGGTAATCTCCAAGGGATCAAAAATATTTTCGGTACTAAATTTTGAAATCACCTCATCCTTTATTATCTCCTCTACAAGTGAAGACGATGAAAAATACTCTTCATCATAAAATTGAACAAGGAGCTTTTTATTATTGTTAAAATCCTCAATAACAAAATAGTCACCCTTATTTGCAAAATCATTTGTTACTGCGAGTAAAAGAATTTCATCTCCTGTTTTTGATAGAATTTTCATCTCCATGCAGTCCCTAAAACAGATGATCTAGCATTCTCATGAGAAATTTCTCTAATCGAATAATTAGACTTTATGAAACTCTTTATACTTGCCAAGTCCGTATTTGAAAAAACAGAAACATGATGTGAGAGCTGGAGAGTGCTCGGATATCCAAAATGAATTAATTCGTTATATAGTAATGTTCCTAAAGTACTATTCACATCGTTATTATATGATACTACGTCTGCCCTTAGTATGTTTGAATATTGATTGTTAGACAACTTTATCAGAAGGTGTTCCCCGTGTATCCTAGAAATCAAGCTTCGAATAACCAGATTGATATCAATATAGGAACAAACCTTAGATCTTATTAAAGGATATGACAAATACTTTAGTATTTTTATTTTGGAGTTTTTGCTTATTCCAATTAATGAATTTTTGTTGATAACAGAATTTTCTATGGTTTTTGAAATATCATAAAAATGATTCTCAAATATTGAAGATTTCAATGAGCCATCAATAAGTATTATAGAGTTTGAAACTAATTTTGATAACCAAAACTGAATATACCTTTCTATGTTTACTCTCAAAAATTTTTTTGCATAATCGTCATTAAAGAGTATTAGTTTGGATACATTGTGCTCAAATCGAAGATTCTGAAGAGCTTCTTCGTTAAGATAAAAAATTAGCGGCCCGATTTTTAAATGCGCAGCAGGTTTACCCTTAAAAGATATACAGATGGATCCTTTTACGGCATATAATCCACCATCTTCGACTTCTGCAACCTTAATACAACTAGAATCAATACCAAAAACTAACTTTTCTTTTTCCACTAATTCGATTCGATTTAGTTTCAGGTTAGCGTACCTTTCTGAATTAATTCCCCAATTTTGTATGGGTACACCTTCCTCGTCATCCACAAAAACCAACCTCTTATTTTCAATTAAATTTCTGTAGTCCTTACAAAAGTAGGAATTACTAAAGTTATTAATTAAAGATTTTTTCATATCCTCTATATTTAACTCCAGATCATGAAGATTTAATTGATTGTGCATGTTGTTCAACAACAACAAGATGTTAATAAACGTTGTTCATGATGCGCATGTTGTTCAACAACATCTTTATCAGGTAGGATGTGTATACTAATATCAAAGATGAGTGAAGCGGTATCAAAATTATCTTTGGAGGCAAAGATAAAATTGAAATATAAAGAATGGGAAGTCGAAATTACATGTGTAGAAGATAAAGTTAAGAATGTAGTGGAGAATGTGCTTACTGGAATAGATATCGCCTCGCTCTCAAGCACAAATACAAATAGTGAAATTGAAAAATTAAAGACTGAAATTAATTTATTAAAATCTAAAATTGATGGAGACGGTAGTTTGCAAAATATGAATCAAAAAAGAAATATTGTTTCATTAAAGGAACTTGCAAAGAATGGAAATACGTGCAGAAGTTTGATGGAAAAGATCTTTTATGAGAAATTTTTTGAAAGTGAGAGACTACTTATAGAGGTTCACCAAGAGTTGTCAAGAATGGGATATAATTACGATAAAACAGCAGTATCACATTCTTTAAGCGACATGGTAAGAGAAGGGATACTATCTCGTGTAGGAACTCTAAGAAACTATAGATACATTCAGAAAAAGCCATTGTTTGAAAAGTAACTAACCAAACTAATTTAGAGTAATTTTTTTGCCATAATATCATTTAACCATTTAATTCCTATAGTAGTAATCCCATACACTACTGATTCTGATGCTTGATTTTCCTTATTTACACTTTTTACAACATATCCAACTTTGACTAATTCAGACAATCTTGAACTGATAGATTTTGGATTTAGGTTTGTTGTAGCTTGGATTTCGGATATAGGAGATGATTTTTCAGAAATCTTGCCCAATTCAAATGCTATTTTTGACCCCAACAAAAATAGCATGACTATTTCCTTATCGGAAAATTTCTTATTATGAATTTCTCCAAGATTGGGCAATATTTTGGGTCCCTCTGGCGTAATTTTGATTATAGATGAATACATTTCGATCAATTCGGATACAGAGTAATTTAAGGAAATTTTCTGGGCCAAGCGTATCTCCGGAATATTTTTGGTAAGAAAAGAAATGGTAGACAAAAGAACATTCTCAGGCTCCCCACTAAACTGCACTTTAATATCGTTATATTGAATTGAGATATTTACAGTATTATTTTTGTTTGGATCATCGTAAACCATGTAAATATATTCAATAAACTGATAAAATGTTATAAACTTATGAATGTATATCTATTACCCTTATTACGAACTTTTATCAAAGTAGTTTAGAAAGTAGAAGATGAAAAGTACATTAATGGATGAATTGCCAAAGGTCTTAGGTCAAATTACTAGAAATGTCTAAAGATAATGATAATAAAAATAATTTCATTAAAACAGGATTTACCAAATTATTAAAACCTTTTGAGGATTCGATGAACGAAGTAGAAAAAATCTCGAAAGCCTTCGGATTAGCATTAAGGATTTACAGCAGCATGACGAGAAAATATCAATATGATAAAATCGAACCTCAAATTAATCATTCACTAAGAGTAGCATTAATTCTAAACGAAGAGATGAATTCAAATAGTTCGGATTTGGTTTGTTCTGCACTACTACACGACATTTTCAATAAACAAGAAGTATCCAAAGAGACAAAAGACTACATAAAAAAAGAGATTAGCGAAAAAACATTCACAACAGTATCATTTTTTAGTAAATATTCCAATTCAGAATCTAATAAAAATGAAGAATTAAAAATAGAAAAACAGTTTGGCAAAATAAAGCAATCAGACAGCATGATAAAAAACATTATTCTGGCTGAACGACTAGATGAACTTCGATCATTAAAAAATTCGAGAAGAAAGGACAAAATAGCAAGAATTAAGGAAGAAACTCAGAAATATTTTGTACCATTAGCAGAGACAACTAACGAAAAAATCTTGTTAAAATTAGTGATAGCGCTTTATGAATTGAAGTAATTAAGAAAAGGACAAGGGATTATTGGTTGTTACACATACCGTTATTTTTCTTATGACCCGTCCAATGAGAAAAACAGCCGAAAAGAGAATGACCAGAGCATCCACATATTATACATTTTTTGTTTTCGTTTGCATTTTCATTTTCATTTTCATTTTTATTTTTATTTTTATTTTTATTCAAACCTACTCAATGTATCCAATTCATCAAGATAGTTAAATTTATTTAAAAATATTTAATTGAAGATGTGAAAACCCGATCTGAATTTATTTAATATAATTATGGTTTTTCTGTAAACAATCGTGAAGCCTTAATGTGAAATCGAAGAAGCAAAGATAGCAAACGCTTAATAACAAAATTACCAGTAAAGTTATCTATCTTCTTGGACTAGCCATCCCAGTTTCGATGTAATTAACTGAATCTGCAATATAGCATGCATGATCTGAAATGCGTTCTAAATATTTTAGAATTAAAGCGGTGGATATATTGCATCTATTATCCGAATAATTGTTTGCAATGACAATTTGAGATGATTCACGCGTACTTTTCCTATATAACACATCAACCATTTCCTCCATTTCATAAATTTTGGCTAATAAAGAATTATCCCGTAATCGTAATGCAGATATCCCAAGATCCATCATCTCTAAAACAAGTTTTGACATGCGCTTTACTGATGACTTATCGCACAAGTCTAATGGTCCAAGAATTTCTAGTACTGTAATAATATCATAAGCATATCTACCAAATCTTGAAAAAACGTAAGATAGCTCCATGCAAGATTTTATGTATCTCAAGTCTGTAGCTACAGGCTGGAATCGAGCTATCAACTCTATACATAATTCCGATACTTCATCCTGAAGAAAGCGCAGTTTTGCAGAAGACTCAAATATTTGATTTTTTGTAGAGACTTCATTATCCTGATAGGAAGTAATGGCCTTGGACACTGTATTCTCAGCTAACCTAGCCATATCAAAAATAATGCTGCTTACTTTGGTTAGCCCCAAATCAAGCAATCGTACCAATTTGATTAAAACTTCTAATGCTTAATAGATAAGCCTATCCAAATTTGCCGGAAATATATCTTTCAGTTAATTCTTTCTTTGGATACTTGAATATCTGATCGGTTGGACCGAATTCGATTAACTCCCCTAAATACATAAATGCAGTATAATCTGAAACTCTGGCTGCTTGTTGCATATTATGAGTTACAATTATCACAGTCAAATTCTTCTTAAGATCATTCATCAACTCTTCGATCTTTGAAGATGCAATAGGATCTAAAGCAGAAGTAGGCTCATCCATCAAGAGAATTTCAGGTTGCATCGCAAGGGCTCTTGCAATACAAAGTCTTTGTTGTTGGCCACCAGACAAGCTTATTCCCGGTTTATCAAGATCGTTTTTTACCTCTTCCCATAATGCAGCTCCCTTCAAGCTATCATAAACTATATCCTTTATCAATTTTTTATCCTT
>DATEOO010000297.1:0-2617 GCA_035274085.1 Candidatus Nitrosocosmicus sp. | reverse complement strand
TCGTTAATAATGAAGTTAAAAAATAATATGTTACTAGTCGATATAATGGATTCAAAAAAGTCCAGTGATAGATATCTTTCGAGTCCAAATTCGTCTCTTCTTTTTCTCATAATCACTTGAATTCTTAAGAATTAGTCTTCTGGTTGTAAATAATATTAAGGATATTATATGAGATTAACTTATGGCTTTTAATTTAGACGGATCTTAGACTCTAATTTCAATTAAAACGAGTTTCGGTATTTTATTAAATTCATTGTGATAAATCAACTAAAAATTTTTTGCTAAATGGACAGAGAAAGGTTTTTGAAGAATCAGAAATATTAGGATAAGGAAAGTAAAAGGCCATCAAGATTGTTTTGCAAAATATTATGGCAACAGCCCTGATAAGATATATTATGTCAATGAAAAGATCATTCCATAATAAATTTTGGCATGGATTATCATATGAATATTTTGATTTAGATATACTATTTATGGGACCACTCAAGAGCTAAAGTAGTAGTCTGGTCCTTGCAATTCAACTGCAACAAAATTGATTTCATTTACAAAATATAGCTATGTATTAACCTATACTGATCAAACATTTTCGATGATACAGTTTGCATTTTTATTAATCTCGACTATATGGGTCTCAAGTAATAGCATGGAAACAGTTTATACTAGTCAAAATATTTCTGAAGAAATTTATAAGATGTTCAGCAATTTGACACCAGATTATCTTGGATTTAATAATTTTTCATATGAATATCCCGGTGGGTTCTCTATCAGTTCAATGCCAAGCATCAATATAAGCAATAATTCAGTAAACGGAACACGATAAATTTGGTGGACTAGCTTCAAAAATTTTATTCTAATTCTATGAATGCACATTTTCCACTAACTAAATTAATACCCTATCCAAACATCTCGAATATCTTATTGGATAATTCAGCTAGGAATCTACTAAATATTTACTAAATCATGATCTTAATCCTGATTTTTTCTTATAAAACGACGTCCATTCACTCAAGTATTGCAAATGAATATGTTCCTTTTTACTGTGATAGAGGATTACGACCCTATATGATTGCAGGTTTCAGGCCTTTCACTATTATAAAGTTTGGAATCAACATAATGATGCATTTAACTAGGGTATCCTGCAATATGAGCACATGTTAAGCAAAAGTAAATGAGTATATAACCTATGTTGATACTAATATTCTGGTTCAGGTGAAATTTATTTAGTTTTCTAGCCTTTGAAAATAAACAGATAGATGACTCAAAAGGATTAGAAAATAAACTAAACAAAAATCGAACTTTAGTCGCAGTGGCTGAACCTGAGTTGCTTTGGCTATTTAGTACTTATTTATACTCATTAGGTATGGATATCGAAACAGCAAGCAGTCGTGAAAAAACCCTGGACAGTTTTTTTAGTAGCATAAAAAAGAATAGACCATATGACGCCATAGTATTGGACACGCATCTATCTAATCCTTCTGGCCTAGATGTTGCTAAAATAATACGAAGCAATAAACCTGACCAAAAATTAGTAATAGTTACTACAACGCCAAAAGAATATTTATCCAAAGACTGTTTAAAGATGACTGCAATAGAGGATAAAGATATTCTAACAATTCCTTTTAAACTGTCGATTCTAGTGAAAATTCTAAAAAACTAACCACTTTCTTCTTGCCAATTGAGATATTACTCTATTTGTTAGAACCTCAGCACTAACTGGCTTTAGCATAAAATGATCAGCTCCATAAGCAAGTACACGAGTCTTTATACTATCACTGTTTGCTACCACAATGATTTTTACATTGGGCTTTTTTAATTTTGACTTTGTAATTATCATTGTCGCCCTGTCTGCTGCTATCCTTCCGTTAATAAGCATTGAATCAACTTGCTATATATTTTCGTCTAAAATTCTTAGCGCCTCCTCTGCTAAGTTACACTTGAAACACCTAAAGCCATTATCATTCTCTAAATCGGCCTACATGGCGTCAGTTGAAATAATTTTTTGTGCTGTTGCCATATCTGTGAAATTTTAAAAAATTTAAGTATAAAATTATTTTGTAAAGTATATGATTGGACCTGGGCATTATGGCTATAACATATCAAAGAAATGGAGTAATAGAGAAGCCATGAATGATATTATTGGAAGATACCTAGAAATTTGCAGAAATTGGGAACAATGTTGGGTTAAAGACCCTCAATAAAAAACAACTAACATTCCCTGCAAACCATAAAGTCGTAAACATAGATAATCGAAATCCTAGTTGAAATTCAAAGTTTTCAAGTTGTTGCAACAATTACAAATTAAAGTTAATGAGTCCGCAGAAATAAAAATAAAAGTTTGAAATCTATCGAAGATTCTTTATTTCTGCTATATATATCGTGTTCTATGATAATGCTGATAGACTCATTCAAATATACTTTTGAGTATGCCACTATCGTTTTTTAGAACGATTTTCACAACTTCTGACCATTCTACATTTTCAACATGCTCCATTCTTCTAACGTGTTGCATAATTTCAAATACTTCATCAGTGTCTTTGTAAAATACTGTTGCAATAAGATTTATCTTTGGACTTCCTATTCTAATTGTAATTTGTAGAATGTTTTTACGATATTGATT
>DATEOO010000296.1:0-2609 GCA_035274085.1 Candidatus Nitrosocosmicus sp. | reverse complement strand
TTCAAATTTTTAAATTCCTAGTCAGTTTTACCCGATTTTATGTAATATAGTTACTATAAACAAGTAGCTGTTACTACTACTTTGCGGGGATTACATTCCTAAAATTTTCAATATTCAGCAAAAATATTTTTTTGGGTAATTTGTTAACCAAAGCGTAAAATATTAGGATAAAACCAAATTAGACTTGTAGTAATTCTAAAAGACAAAAAATTAGGATACTGGATAATTAAAATAATTATAGATAAATAGTTGACTGAGTGATGTCAACTATCTCTTACTGAGTAGCGTTGGTGCTAGTAGCGTTGGTGCTAGTAGCGTTGGTGCTAGTAGCGTTGGTGCTAGTAGCGTTTTGTCCTGCTGTATAGTCTAATTCTCCTGGTGGGCTAGATGACCCTGTTATATTAGCAGCTTGGTTGCTTACATCCTCCGGGGTTGTTGCATTAGTAAACTCTGTAACGTTTCCAGCAACATTGCTAGCAGAATCAGATGTACCAGTTAAAGGATTAACATTTGTATTTGTATTTCCATTGGTCTCATCATTTGCATTGTTGTCCTGATTATTTCCGTCGTTATCCTGATTGTCTTCGCCATTACCTTGAGCATATACACCTCCGTTAATTGAAAAAACTGCAGATGCAAGCACAAAAGCTAAGAGAATAGCTAAATTTGAATTAACAAATTTCTTCATTAAATCATGCTTATATAAAAAAAGTTATAAAGATGTAAGTTTTGAAAACGGAATTTGTCCTTTTAAACAAGAAAACCCGGTTGGAGATAAATTGACTATTGAAGTGAAGTCCAAGTGGGCTAATACTCGAGATCAAAAATGTAAACTTAATCTATTTTATCCAATAATGGCTTGCGATTTAAAAAGGAAATGAGATGTGTTGTAATATCTTTGTCCTATTTATAATATAACTCTCATAAGACAGTATGGATACCGCAATAAATTGGGATGACGTTATAAAAAAAGAAGCAAGAGGCATTGATGATTTAGATTTAGGTGAGGTTCAAGGAGTATCAGAGGATAAGGTTATCGTTCAAAAAGGTATTATTGACAAGAATACTTATCATCTACCTAAAAATAGAATTAAAAGTTATGATGAAGAGATTCTTCGATTTAATATTTCTGAAAGTGAACTTATAAATTACGAGATTGAATCATCTCCACCTTCAGTCACAGAACAATATCTATCAACCACAGACATTAATAGTGGGGGTGGCAGCAGTGGAGGAATACAAATAGAAAACGATACTAGAAATTCACCCGAAAATTAAAGCAAGGACAACAAGTATCTCGACAATATACTCTATTTTCTTAGGAATCAAAAGTAAGCAAGAATAAACTTGATATTAGACATTGAGTAGCCAGTTGGATTATAATAGAAAGAATTATGAGGAATTATGAGGCTATCCCTAGATAGATAAGCGTTTTAGTATTCTGAAAGTTAAAAGTTATAATCTTAGAAACAAATATTACTAGATTAGTACATGTAATCTGATTCTAAACTTTTATCTTATATTATGATAAGAACCTCAAATATTCCAGGATTTAATTTAACCGTTTTTATGAAATCAAATGGATTCAAATTCCAATTTAATTGAAATAGTCCTTTAAGACATCAAGCAGATAACTTGATTAATCAATAATATTTGTTTTATATTTGTAATATTAATATAATGGATTATGGAAACGATATACATATGCTTAGATGTAAAGTCTTGTAATAATTTTATATAATATAGTAATCTGGTAACACCTTGATATAGTATCGACAATATTGTGACTTCATCTATATTCGATGCAATGAGCAATCATGAATACTTCGAATAGATATTGTAAAGATTTTTTAAGTTGTTCGTCTTACCTGTAATTTAAAAAAAGAATGGTTCTGTAAAATTTTTGCTTATTAACTATACTTAGTGAGGTTACTGTATACTATCACACTCATCAGCTCTCGGGGATTCTCCGTTGGCTAAATGAGCTGGCACAGCATTTGGACTTTTTTAGTGTGTAGGGGCATGACCTGGGTTGTCCTGCAGGAATGCGAACAGATCAAGTTGTCTCCACATCATCGTCCAAGATCTTATTGCAGTCAGCACAGACTTTCTTTGCTACACCTCCAGAGGGGTTTGGTACTCTCTTTACTTCTTTATGTTCACAGTCCATTGTTGTTCCTTCTCCGATAAGAATTTATATAAACTATCATTGTTTTATCCTCATCAGGCATCTTATTAAAAATTTTGTATAATTAGGAAAACAGTCAAGGAAAAATTAGCGACGGTAATAAACGAGATGAGGTGAGATGTATTGAAACTATAACAGATTGTAATGAATCTGTATTTAGATCCATTCCGGTTTTGTCATAGAATGACAGCCTCTGTCCACATAGGTGATATATGCCTAGGAATCGCTTTCTATTTTGGTCATTCCCCTCTTTCGATATTCTTCTTGTGCTACTGGTGAGTCAGTTCCAGTTTGTCCTTCAGAAGTTATTTTCTGATCGCTTGGGTCCCTTTTTACTGCAGTGGGTCCTTCTACTTTTAATCTAGCAGGGGTCATTGGCTCTTTTTCTGAATACTCTGTTAACGGATCACTTTTTCTTTCC
>DATEOO010000295.1:0-2201 GCA_035274085.1 Candidatus Nitrosocosmicus sp. | reverse complement strand
GGAAAGAAAAAGTGATCCGTTAACAGAGTATTCAGAAAAAGAGCCAATGACCCCTGCTAGATTAAAAGTAGAAGGACCCACTGCAGTAAAAAGGGACCCAAGCGATCAGAAAATAACTTCTGAAGGACAAACTGGAACTGATACTCCTGAAGCTCAAGAAGAATACCGAAAGAGAGGAATGACAAAGGTGGATTCAGATGAACATATCCATGAGGGTTCATCATGTTCTTGTGGTGGTCATTAATTCACAATAATCAAAAATATTTCTGAAAACCGAAATATTCCCTTGTTTTTAAAGATCAAACAAATACGCATTTCATTGCAATGGGGGTTGCTGTCCTAAAGTAGTACCATATGTAATATTAAAATAAATATATAATTTGAATGGCTTTCATGCCAGAAAGTAGTTATTCATCGTTAAGTTGTAAAACAAATTGATAGTAACCCAGTATTATGATATATCAATCAAATCTCAAATTAAAATATATCATTATTAAGCTTTGGTATACAAGGTAAGGAGGTAAGGGGTGACTGTTATCACAACCAACGATGCTATAATATCCATGCATCCAGAAGATGCAGCAAAGACCATATCAGAATATGATTATGGTTTACATTGTTTGGTTATCTATTCTGATTTATCTGTGTTAAGGCAATTTTACTCTCATTATATACCCCAGCAAATCAACTACAAAAAAGAAATTATTCAAATCCTGCCTTTTTACGAAACAGAAGAATCGGTTAGACGGGTTCTCTGTAAAGGAAACAAAGGAATGAACATGAATAAAACTATAAAAGAAAATGGAGATGGGATTGGGGATGAAGAAGGAGAACAACAACTAAAAGAAAATTCATTGTTAATTATAGATTCTTTAGGAAAATATGGTGGTCAAAAAAATGCTGAATCTATATGGAATGCCATTGAAGAGCTGGTTAAATACGCCAATGGATTAGGAAAGAAAGGCGTTTCTAATATGGGAGATATGGGTTCTTTTCTTTTTGGGAAGCGAGTGGAGGAACTTGTTAATTATGAACTGAGTTTACCTAGACGATTTGAAATCAATTTAAAGGGTATATGCTTGTATCATCATAAGGATTTTGACAGGGTTTCAGAAGATCACAAGCAAACAATAATAAATCAACATGAAATCGCTATAAGAATATAAGCTACTTTGAGAAAAGATCATTTGCTTTTCTTTATTTGTTTTATAATATTCAGAGAATAGCTGACTTGACAAGAGTTTATCTATCTTTTGTCATCCTTTCTAAGTTTTCCACAACTCGGTTATTATTGTTCTCAATTCGGATAAACGAATCGGTTTTTGGAGCAGTTTATCTACTCTTGCTTCGATGTAGTTAGGTGACGTTTCCAGATCTTTTGCATCAAATGCAGTCATTAAAAAAATTTTGATATCTGGTGCACCTAATATTCTTATACTCTTTGCAAGGTCTATTCCACATAATCCGGGCATTCTTAAATCAGTAATTATAAGAGAAGGTTTATCAGAAGTTTGTTTAAAGTATTCCAATGCCAATACTGGATCAACAAATGAGATTGCATTATAGCCCTCATTTTCTAAAAATGACCTAAACATGATGGCAAGCTCCATCTCGTCGTCAACTACCATAATTGAGCGAGTAGTAGTAGAGGCCATTGATGCTCTTTCCTTTTGGGTTGATTTATTTAACTTTAACTATTTCAAGTTGCAGTGAGTATTATTATTCCGAGTGTTTTTTGAAGTTCATCTTCATTACCTGTTATTAGAGGCGCCAATTCTGGAGTTAACACTAGTTTGTTTTTCATTTTTGGCAACATGTCAATTTTCTGCAGTTGTTCTTCGGATAGGGAGGCATTATGAGAAAGAAGTGAACTTGGAGTAAAGCTATCTGTGTAAAAGGTAAGAGGATATTTTCTAAATAACTGAATTGCCATAGTCTTTAAAGAAGATGGCGCTGCAACTAATACGCCCATAAATGGAAGAGTAAAATCCATTACATTTAGAATCGATTTAATAGACAGGCAGAACTCCATGAATATCCAGGCTTCAGGATAATGACTTTTGAATATCATTTCTAAATTTTCATATTTTTCTGCTACCTTTAATTGCCATTCATTGTAAGGATCTAAAGATCCTTTGAACTGATATCTCAGGGTCTTAACTTCCTCAAAGAATTTTGAATTGGATTCATTGTCTGACGTA
>DATEOO010000294.1:0-3748 GCA_035274085.1 Candidatus Nitrosocosmicus sp. | reverse complement strand
ATAAGAAAATCATTTAATGCAACAGAAATTGACCGATTCGAAACAGACAATACTATATTACATGCTATTCTCCAAATTGGTGATTCAAAAATTATGATCTCGGATTCGAACCAAAATATGAAACCAATGCCTTGTTTTCTATACTTATATGTTGACAATGTTGATGAAACCTTCCAATGTGCGATAGCCGCTGGCGCGATTTCAATGAGAGAACCTACTGACGAATTTTACGGAGATAGAGGTGCAGGGGTTTTAGATTTTGCAGGCAACAATTGGTATATTGCTACTCATAAAAAGGATGTCTCAAGGGATGAACTCAAAAGATTGGCAGAAGAACAGATAAAAAAAATCTCAAAAGAGAAATGACAGTGATAATTAAGGCAGGTATTCATAAATTACATATTCCTAAATATGTTGTCTATTAGATTAACATGGTCTCTAGACCTTTCAACAATAACAAATGCCTGATTGGTAACTACTACGATATCCAATAGAGATAAATAAATTGCAATAATTTGTCCATTATAATCAATTAATACAAATGATTGACTAAATTAATTCCTGCGACTAAAATTAATAAATTAACAGTTCCCATGTATCTCATGGATTCGAAGCCCACCGGGCCCGTTTGATATATACTATTTTGTATCTCGCACTATATCGTTTGCAAGTCAGCAGAAAATATCGCAAGCGATACAATATAATTCTGCTGTATTAATAGATTTAGCGCCGACTGGAGCTATATAGATTAAACATCTTTTACAAATCTACATCTATTTAATTACATTAGAACTGTCCTATCCCCCTTACGCCCACAAAAATATATTATTTTGAACAAAATGAACAAACAATTGAACAAAATGAACAAAGTACATATTATTCATAATAACAATGATTAAGGTATGACATACTCGACAATTGTAAAGAATTAGGCATCAAAGGGTATCTTGAGGGAAAATCCTTTGATGAAATATCAAATGAAAACAACATTGCAAAAGGCAGCGTTTTTAATATAATACATAGATGGGTGGCTCAACTAGAGATTCAAGATATAGAAGCGATAAGAGAGTTTTTTATCATCGTCAGAAAATCAGGAATAACTATTAAACAGTGTGCTCAAGGCTTTAGGTTTATTCAGATTTTGGCTCGATTTGGAATCAAAGATGAGCTAGATTCTAAATCTGTTGAAGATAAAATGCCAAGAAATATAGGCGAAAGTGAATATTCTTCTGTAACTAATATAAGTAAAAATAATCGAAGGAGAAAAGATAATGTTCTGACATCGAGAGACACTTTTTACTATTTTATAGAAACCATATATAATTATTGCAAAAGCCAGAAAATTCGACCCACTAATGTAATTCAGTGGATACAAGATTTAATTGATTTTAGTCCACTCTTGTACTCAACGGCAGCAAATAATGCAATAAATTCTGAGAACGATTTTAATGAACCAGGCGAATTCCAAGAGCTGAGTACAAATAACAATCCAATATTTAAAAGCCCGCAAGGTATGAGCAATGACAAAGTTATTCAAATTCCCTTTATTTCTGAAATAGATGGTTACATCGAGCAGAAAAAGTTAAAAATTCAAGATCTAGATAGTAACATCAAGAAATTACAACAAAAAGCAAAAGATTTAGATCATCAGAAAACCATACTGGTTTCCAAACTCACCGATCTCAAAAGAGAAGAAAGTATTGCCTTATCTTATTTAGACTGGTATAAGAGCATAGAAAAAGATCTATTAGACCTATACGATATAATCCTAGAAGAAGAAGTTAACAGTTTTGTAAATATGTTTGGGGATTTCCAATACTACGACTATGATGCGCATCAAATAGTAAAAGAATACAAGCAAATAGTATCACTGAGAGATGAAATAAAAATTCTACAAGGTATCATAAAAACACTTAATGAAACTCGTGTCGACACTATCAGTGAATTAGAATCCTTAGAAAAGCAAGAAAACTATTCAAGGCAATATTTGGATGCTCTTTTAGAATTAAGTTATGCTGGCTTTGATCTTAGTGAGCTAAAGCAGCTAAAGGAAGTCGTTAGTGAAATTGCGGTATCAAATGACATAGAATTTACTGAAGCTGGAAAGAAATTTCTTACAGATGTTAAGAATCAATACAATAATAAGCTAGGTTTTGAGACCAAAATAAAAGAAATAAAGACAGAGATGAAAAAATTAGAAGATGAAATACCTGAGTATAAAGAGTATTTGCAGTCGCAGGTTTTTATTAGTAGAACATTAGAATCCCTTTATAAATCTGGTGTTACTAATGATGATATTATCAATATGACCGATGTTGTAACTGCTTATTCAAAGGGCGATATCATTTTTGATCCTAACTTACAGTATAAAAATAAAGTAGATAAAAAGATATCGATAACAATGTCACATTACTGGAAATCATTAATATCTGAAATAAGAAATTTAGGGGACATAAATTCTCAAAATAAAAAGCAAAGTTCCTATCTGGGCAAATTAAAAGAAGAAATAGACAACCTGAACTCTCAAAGACAAAAACTTAATGAACAAACTTTATTATCTATTCAAATTCTGAACTCTTTAAACAATAGACTCTCCTATTTTGTGGATTCCTTAAAAGAAATATTTGTATCTGCAAAAGACCAAAATAAAATGTTCATCGTCTATCAGCCTCTTTTTTTTATACATGTTACTGCAAGCGGAAACTCAAAGGATGAGAATAGTATGGATAAAGATAAATAAAAGTTATAAGACTAAACCATACTTATAATACCTATAGTAAAAGCGTAACAACAATGTTATTGCTTTTCAGTAGCCTATCAGCAGCAGTATTTTTGGCGATTAATATTTTACTAAGATTAGTATTATATTTACGTATAAACAAATAATTAATATTTACAAGTTATTGATTGCATCTTGCATTTCTTTTTCAGTTAACCCTTGATACTTCATGATTTTATCATAGACTGGTCCTTTAGTAACTAACTTTGGTCCTGGTTCTAGGATCGAAATAGTATGCTTGATCAGGTCATTCATATATGTTGTCCATTCTGTCAATTGTTCTTTTAGACTTTCATCCGAAGTGGGTTTATTACTTTTTATTATGAGACCTAGTTGATGAAATGCTACAATGATCATTAGTCTAATTCGTTGACATTCTTGTTTCAAACTATCATTATCCCTTATGTTTGAAATTGTCTTGCTTAGATGATATTGACAATTATCAAGTGTTGTTGCAACTTCATTTGCTTTCACAAATTCCTTAAATTTATTAGAAAAGTTAGCGATATCCATATTTAAATCTGCAAGTCCTATCTTTGAACCATGTAAAGTGATTTTATCACTAGTTCTTTTTATTAACATTTCATGGTCTTTCTCTTTGATCAGCGTTACGATTTTTGAAAGCAAATCCATAATGATTTCTCAAATAGATATTATATAAATTTGTCACATATTCACAGAACTTTTAATGAATGTCTAAAGAATTAGAATTCATTATACCCTGTTTTGTAATTGATCTGTAGATGCATTCAAATGCACTTTTTTAGTAACAAACTATGGATGAAAAAATGTATAGAAACCTTTGAATTCTCAAAGCCGGCAATCAAATTCAATACATTTATTCTTCTGAAAAGGTATTATGGTATCATGATGTTAGGTCTATTTGGTAAAAGTATACAGCGGGCGTCTAATCCTATACATTATCGCAATGGACAGTGCAATCACCACAATCTGCATGAATTTTGAAAT